>JAFGIT010000323.1 GCA_016929465.1 Candidatus Coatesiibacteriota bacterium
TCAAGGCAATCTGGAAAGGAAATCAATAGAGATTGGGCGATTCGTGAATCGCCCCTACAACCACACGTTTCGACTTATTAGACAGCCACATTATTGGGGTGCAGATGGGGCGCGCCCTTCGCTTCCCGAATGAGGCATCACGTAAGCGTCGTTATACGGAGGGTGGTGGATGTCGGATTCATCCCCCATCCCTTCGGGCGTCGCCCCTGCGCCTTGTCCTCGCGCCTCTACTTCGGTGGCTCGAGGACCACTCTGAAGCAGTCAAATGGGGATGTAAGGCACGTATGCCTCGCCCACATCATGCAGGCCATTACTTCATTCGGAGGTCCGCCGCGCATCACATGATATGGGAAGTACTCGTTTACTGTTATGCCAGGAGGAGCATCGGGAGGCCCTTGGGGATTCACTATGCCATCCGGATAATTCTCCAAGCACCACTCATAGTATGTCTGGCCCCAAACCACGCTCATGTCGATGCCGAGGTCGAACCAGTCACTGCACATCTCGGTGGAGTTCCCGCTGACCTCATAGAGCCCAAAACCGTTAGGCGGATAGGAGCGTACCGGCACCGGAAAGGGCTCACAGCTGTAGCCGTCGGTCACGCAGATATTGCCGAAGTCACATGATCTATCGTTGCCCCAGGGATAGTCGTCGAGCGAGAATGCCCTCGCGGCATACTCCCACTGAGCCTCCGTCGGCAATTTTCATCCCTTCCAGAGCGAGTACGCCTCAGCCCCTGCGAAGTGGACATCTGCCGGGTAGTCGTCACAGCCTGGCTCGGCAGCAAAGACGCCGTCCACGAATTTTATGGGCATAGTCAGATAGTGGCCCCATTTCACTCCGTTTGGCCCGAAAATCCAGGCCTCATCGAGTGTCGCTCCGGCTGCATTCAGGAATTGGGAGAAATCCGAGACAGTTGTCTCGGTCTCAGCCATGAAGAACGAGCTCAGGCAGACCTTGTGCGGGACCTCTCGCTCACGAGGGTTGGGCGTAAATCCGGTCCCCATCATGAACCGGCCAGACGGGATGGCTACGAATCCCTCTGGCGCGACGGAGAAGGAAGTCTCGTCCTCAGAATAGACCAGCTCACCGACGTTCGATGGCGTAATCCAGATCTTGAGCGTAGTGGCCTTATTAAGAACGCTGGGTGGTTCACCGGCCTTGATTGTGGTCAGCCGATATATAGTGGGCTCTGTTAGCTGCGGCATCAAAAAACCCGCAAATAGAGGGACAGCCTCCGTTGTCCATCCCGATGGCCCGAGATACATCGTGGCTCCATCTGTGGTCCCGCTGAGATAGATGTCCACATCGAACTCGTGCGTCCGGTTGGCCGCTGTGGCCCAGAATTCCACATCGTCGCCAATCGAGAATACATCGTCCAGAACCGTGACACTCACCACTGGCCCGGCCTGGCAATCGCTAATCAGAATCCCGCAGATAACTACAACCAATATTGCGCATCTCAGCCGGTGCATGGGCAGCCTCCTATAAGCTCTACTCATTCCCGATTACCGATAAATTTCAGCAATCAATATCTAAAGCGAATCCTACCTTATATGGAACGCCAGTCAAGCCTATTGCTGAGCACTAAATCAAAGAAGATTGACATAAATATATGTTTTATAGATACGCGCAGAACAACCCACTTCTCAGGAGCATCTCAATTCGGAGTAGCTGTAATAGAATTCACTTGCACCACCGCACACAATTTCGTAGAATTATTCTTACCACAGACAACTAAGAGGCGGACGGGGCGGTTGCAGGTCTTGGGGACGATCCGCACTGCTTCCCCTGCTGATTCTACATATATCTTTCGATTGAGACTGCTCATAATCCGCTATTCTTCGAGCAAAGAAGGGAGAGATGTATGGGGCGACTAAACCTCTCTATAATCGGAATCTGCCTTATCCTGCTGTGCGTGCTGGCCACCGTTATCGAGACCACCGCGGGCGACAAGGACGTCGGCGTCGAGTGGATCAATAATTTCGCCGGAACGGTGAATGACCGCAGCCACTGGGACGAATCCGCGGAAGGGCTTTACAACAATATGACGGCAGAAGGCTGGATCGGCAGGTTCTGCTTCAGCAATTCTGCTGCATGGGAATCGGACTTCACGACCAACAACGGTTCCTATATCGACGCGGTCGATTTGTCGTTGATCGGGACACATGGGAGCTACGGCTACGACAGCGGGTGGGGCAAGGACCTGAGCCGCGTCATGTTCAGCACCGGCTCATCCGATTCCTATATGTATTCGAGCGAGTGTTACCAGCGATGGGGAAATGGAGACGCCGAGTGGATTGCGCTCGACTGCTGCAGCGTGCTTCGCAATGGCAATGATAGCTACAAATACTGGTCGAGAACCATGGACGGTCTGCACCTTCTCTGCGGCTTCAAGAACACGATGTACGTCAATGCACCGGGTGACGGCAAGAAGTGGGGCGATTACATGATCGATGACGGCTGGTTCGATTCTGCCGAGACCGTCACCCAGGCCTGGTTCCACGCAGCCGATTACGTGCAGCCCAACGGTGTTGACGCGAGAGTGCTCGCTGAGGAATCCGAGAATTATGATGACTACTGCTGGGGCGAGGGCTCTGTGACAGACGATCCCGTCTATGACAGCGATTTCTACGTTTGGACCCACTCAACGGGCTGTCCCCCGCCGCGGCTTGTCGATACCGATATCGATAAGATGATGGTCTTTAAGTTCGCCGGCGAGAAGGTGGACCAGCAGGTGGCGACCGATATGGCCAAGAAGTTCGGACTGAACGAAGAGACCCAACTCGGTAAGGACGGCTTCTATAGGTCTAATTCCGAGGGCAAGAAATTCAGGGTGCACGAGAACGGCGGCTGGTTCTATGGAGACATGAACCAGCTCTGGGTATTTCCAAAGGACGCGGTGGAGCTGCCGAGCGAGGATGCAGCGATTGCAGCGGCCGAGGACTTTTTCGAGAAGGCCGGCTTGATGCCTGCCGATGCTGGCGACCCGGATGTTCACACCGAGATAGTCTCCCTGGCGGACCGTGAGAAGGAAGACGAGGACATCATCCTGCAGGAATTCGAAGTGATGCGCTGCGTGTTCTTCCCCAGAGAGCTGAGCTACGGCGGGCAAACTTTCACAGTCATGGGCCCCGGTGCGAAGCTAAGGGCCTATATCGGCCATAACGGCCAGCTGATTGGTGCTCACGGTGGATGGCGGGCGGTCGAGGAATCCGAAGAGGTTGAAATCTTCCCGGAGCAGCTCGCTCGCACAATCGTCAAGGACTTCGGGAGCAAAGTGGCCCTTCTTGGCCCGCCGATGTTCAGCACCTTCGAACTACAGGATCTCACGCTCTGCTACTTCGAGTACCAGACCGACCGTTCCGGCGAATCTCTGATTCCCGCCTATCACATGCGCGGCCAATTCTACCAGGATGGCGAGGCGTTCGACGAGGGCGATATGTATATACCCGCATCCGTCAAGTTCATGCCGCCTGTCCCGAAGATCGTGAGGCCGCAGGACGGCGCGAGCTTCAGAAATGGCCAGCAGATTGTCCTGGCGGGAGAGCTGAATTTCGGCTCGGGTGACGTGAAGCTCGAATGGTGGTCGGATAAGGATGGATATCTGGGAAGCGGCATAACGGTCAGCACGATTCTGACGTCGAACTCGAAGCAGGGCGAGCCGATGCCGCAGGCGATCAAGCTCGTCGCGACCGACAGCCAGGGCAGGTCAGCATCGGACCAGGTCACCGTCATGGTGACTCGCCCTTGGATCAGGATCGAACTGAATGAATTCAGCTACCAGGATGGCGATGACCTCACGCTGCTGCTTTCCGCAGGCAGCCCAGGGGCGGAGATCGACGTCGATCTCTACATGCTCATGATCGGCCCCGGGGGACAGCTGGCGTTCTTCCCGCAGTGGAACAGCCGCTTTGCGCCGCTCCCATTCAAGCTGTCGACCGACTTCATGCTGCGCGACCTCAAGATACTCTCGGATACACTCCCGATGACCGCGCCACCCATCGGCAGGGCTGGCGATTACGCCTTCTGGGCGGTCATAGTCAACCAGCACACGGGCGACGTCTTCGGGACGGCCAGCGTCGCGAAATTCGAATACGGATTGAGCGAAGGCGAGGATTAATTCAGATAGGGTGGGGGGGCCATTGCCCCCTTATTGTTCCTATAGGGCCTTCGGTCTAAGGCCTATTCAGGGGTGGACTCGCCCTCGTGCGGGTTCACCCCTTCTCACTTCTCGATTCCGACCCTGGCCTCGACGCCTTCACGGTGGTAGTGCTTGACCTCGACCATCTCGGTCACGAGGTCCGCGAGCTCAATCAGCCTGTGATCCGCATTCCGACCCGTTACGACAACCTCTACGTACGCGGGCCTCGCCGCGATGGTTGAGATGAGCTCATCGACCGAGAAGAGGCCCAGGTGAACCGCGACGTTCGCTTCGTCTAGTACCACCAGCTGGTACCGTCCGGAAGCGATGGCCTCCCTTGCCTCCTTGAGGCCCTCCCTTGCGGCCGCGAAGTCAGCGTCGGAGGGCTTGCCTATAATGAACTTCTCACTCCCGAAGTGTCGCAGTTCGATCGAGTCCGAGAATCGCCTGAGAGAAGCCACCTCGCTCGTCGGGGAGCCTTTGAGAAATTGGGCGATGAATACCCGAAAGCCAGCCCCCGCGGCCCTTATCGCAAGCCCAATGGCGGCGGTCGTCTTGCCCTTGCCGTTACCCGTATAAACCTGTATTCGTCCTTTCATCGGCATCTCCGTCTCCTACAAGTTGGCCCAATCGATACGAGATCATAGCCGCGCCGAGGCGGCATAGCAAAGTGGAAATCCAGGGATCGTGGCCAGCGCAGGCTGGGCTTGCCAGCCCGCTAATTGACCGGAGGTTCATTCATGAAGCACCAGGGATCACGAAGGGCCCTTTGGGAGTGCGTGCGAGCTCTCGCCGCTTTGGTTTGCGGTGACCCGTCGCCGCATCTAATCAATCGCCTCCCTGCCTCATCCGTGATGCACAGGGCATGGTCCGCATGGCTCAAGCGGTGGGTCAATTTTTGACCCGCCTGACGAGTTCTTGCTGATAAAGGGCAATTAGGTAGATTTGGGGGGCGCTATCCGGACGCGGGTGGATCAATTCTGACCCACTCAGACACGAATAGAACTTGGGGCGATGTCGGACCACGACCAGCGGCCACTCAGCCAAACAGATGTCTTCACATCACAATTGGAGGGGGGAAGACGGACTTTGGCACGAATACTGCTTATATAAAAGGCGTAAGAGCACACGATTCGATTGAGCCGCAATTCAAAACGGGAAGGGCGAGACGCATGAAGAAGACACAACTGACACTGATTATCCTGCTGCTGGCGGCCACGATCAGCGCTACCGATTATTATGTCGATGCGAAGAGTGGCAACGACGCCAATTCCGGGCTCGTCTCGGGCGATGCGTGGGCCACTCTGTCACACGCAATATCGACCTTGAATGTCGATCCAGATCTTGACCCCATCGTCCTTTTAGCTCCCGGCGGATATACCTTTACTCAAGGGGACTACCTACCGATTATCCGCCGCTTGACGATACTGGGTTCAGGGGAATGGGCCACCGAGATTGAGTACGACAACAGGAGCCACTCGCTGGTCGCCGTTTTGGGGGCGGATGTATTGATCCAGAATGTCGTTTTTCGGCCCTTTGAAGGCCAAAACGGGAATGGGGCGGAGCCCATCGTTGTCCACGAATCGAGACTTGCTCTGTCCAACTGCCGCTTTCTCGGGCAAGCAGGCATGATCTCGGCTGCCGAGGGTATTCTGCGCCTCGATTGCTGCGACTTCGATGTAGCCGAGGATGGCGCCGGTGGTGTAGGATTTTCCGTGAATCAAGCTCGATTCTCGGACTGCCAGTTCAGCGGAGGGTGGTTTTGCCTGATCGCCGGCTCTTCCGATGTGACAATTCTCGAGCGTTGCCAAATGAACGACATTGCGACGGACAGCTTTTGGAGTGGGGAAGGGGTATTTATGGCTGGCAATGTCGAACTGCGCGACTGCGTGTTCCACGGTTGGAATTTTAGAGAGCTGGCGGGATTGGCCTTTCTTAGAGGGGGCACCCTCAGGATCGTCAATTGCCTGATGGCCGCCAGTGTTTCGACTGGCCAATACGGATTTCTCTTCTGCGCCGAAAACACGAGCAGCTTCTCGATGTCGAACTGCACTCTCGTCCTCAATGAGTTTAGGGAATTCGCGAGTCCGTGGGGCAGGACTGACTTCCGCTCGACAGATTCTGTCTTGTATTACAATAAAGGCCCCAATCCAGTAGAGGAACTCCTGAATGATTTCAGCTACTGCTGCCTGGATTTCAATTCACCGGGAGAGGGCAACATAAGCCAGGAGCCTCTATTCGTAGCGGGCCAACTTGGAGAGGCCTATCTCTCCCAAACCGCTGCTGGACAGGCGCAGAACAGCCCTTGCGTCGATGCTGGCTCGAACCCCGCCGAGTCGCTCGGGATGGATCGATACACGACTCGAACGGATGGCGTGCCCGATACGGGCATGGTCGATATCGGTTACCACTATCCCGCATTTCCGGGTGCGGAGATTGAGCTGGAGAAGCGGGAATATGCACCTGACGAGACCATGTATGTATATGGCTCGGCCTGGAACTACGCACTCCCGACCGTCGTCGATGTCTATGTCGGTATATGCCGCCCGGATGGTGAGATCTGGACGATCAGCCCCTCAGGCTGGGCGCCCGCGATCTCACCCTGGCTCGAAGACGTCGAGATGAGCACCGGCTTCGTATTCCCGCTTCAACGGCTATTCAAGTTCGATCTTCCCGCTTCAGCCCCTGCAATAGACACCTCCGGCGACTACCTATTTGCGATAGCGCTGCCAATGGCTGGAGATCCCCCCTCTGGTGGGGACATCCAACTGACACCATTTCACGTGACGGATGATTGATGCTAGCAATGATCCACGAATGTACACGAAGGACCACGAAGGAGAGAAAAGGATGAAAATGGCTATTTCAATAATCTCGCTGGCGGCCCTTGTCGTCATCCTTTGCAGCATGGCACATGCCGCAACCTACCACGTGAACCAGGACGGGACGGGTGATCTCACAGTCATCCAGGCCGCGATCGATGCATCAGTCGATGGCGATGAGATCATCGTCCATCCGGGGACATACTATGAGAACATTCAAT
Source organism: Candidatus Coatesiibacteriota bacterium (assembly GCA_016929465.1). Classification (GTDB taxonomy): domain Bacteria; phylum B130-G9; class B130-G9; order B130-G9; family B130-G9; genus JAFGIT01. The sequence goes on from JAFGIT010000323.1 coordinate 7,188, forward strand.
TCAATGGGCCCAATATCGTGCTTCGCTCAACTGATCCTGACGATTGGGATGTGGTCGAAGCGACGGTGATCGACGGCCAGCAGAATGGGCAATCTGTGGTGAGATTCGCCCGGACGGAGGACGAGAGATGTCGGCTCTCGGGATTGACACTAACGAACGGTCTATCGACTGAAGGAGGCGGAGGGATATGGGGGGGATGGTATTACCACGAGAAGACATTTGCCACTATTGAGAACTGCCTGATAACGGGCAACAGCTCGACGATATACGGTGGCGGGCTGGCATACTGCTATGGCACAACTCGAAACTGCATAATCACCGGCAATGTTGCCCAAGGAGAGGGAGGTGGACTATGCAGGAGTGGAGCAATCACGAATTGTGAAATAAGCAACAATACCGCTAGTATGGGAGGGGGATTGTACTATTGTCTCGGAACAGTCTCCAATTGCAGTATAATCAACAATTCTGCAAGAACAGCGGGGGGCGGCTTCTCTAAATGCGTTGGGACAGTGATCAACTCTGATATCAGCCACAATTCGGGCGGGTCATCTGGAGGCGGCGTCTATCACGGTAGCGGGACGTTCTTCGACTGCACAATCAGCGGCAACAACGCCCATTCGGGCGGCGGGTTATGCGCAAATGAGGGAACCTTCATCAATTGCCTCATCCATGATAATTCAGCAGATTCGGATGGGGGAGGAGTGTATTTCGAATCGTATTACAGGGCTTGCGGAGAGCAGAATCCGTGCCTATTGGGGTATTACGTTCCTGAGATGATCAATTGCACCGTAAGTAATAATTCCGCCGGCCGTGATGGCGGAGGTATATGGTCCAATTGGTGCTTCATCTCCAATAGCGTCATTTGGGGCAACGAGGCATCAGGAGAGGAGCCAACTTACATTCATGACCCCTTTCATCAAGGGATCGACCATTCCTGCATCGAGCATTGGACGCCTGAGGGCGAGGGCTGCATCTCAACTGACCCTTTCTTCGCGGCTGGACCATTGGGCGATTATTATCTCTCTTGCAGGGAAGCTGGACAGGATGAGGACAGCCCTTGCATTGATGCCGGCGCCTCGGAGGCGGGAATGGCCAGAAGGACGACTCGGACGGATCACATTCCTGACACCGGCATGATTGACATGGGCTATCGCTATTCGCTGTCCGAGGAGATCGATGTCGAGGTGACCTGTTCACTCAGCGCCGATGAATTCGCACCAGGCGATGCTCTTCAAGGTTCATTGGGTATTGAAAACCGAGACGGGGATGTTGTCGTGGACCTTTTCACCGGCTTTTTGCTGCCAGACGGCTCAATGCTCTCCTACATGTCGTCCAGAGGTTTCATGAATGGCGAGTGGTATTGGTACTCCGACCTAATTCTCCCTTCCGGCTTCTCTGTGGACCCCAGCGTCATATTCGAATTGACGCTTCCGGCACATGCCGTACCGGGCAATTACGTCTATCTCGCCGCGATCACGAACGCGCGTATGGGCGGAGCAGGCATTCTTGCGATCGATGAGTGGCCATTCCAGATCGTCTCTGGTTCAGGGATTACAATGGTCCCGATTCCCGCCGGGTCCTTTCTAATGGGCTCTCCCGATTACGAGGAAGGAAGATGGGATGACGAGGGGCGGCAGCGGACGGTGAACATCTCTGCATTTCAGATGTCGGAGACGGAAGTAACGCAGAAGCAGTGGCAAGACGCTATGGGCTGGAACGACTCCTATTTCAGCAGCGATGACCACCCCGTGGAGCAAGTCACCTGGTATGACTGCGTGAGCTTCTGCAACGAGTTGTCGAATGCTGACGGCTATACGAAGTGCTATACGATAGCGAACATCGGCTATGACGGCGACCACATCACATGGGCTGATGTGAAGTGCAGCTTCGAGGCGAATGGCTATCGGCTGCCTACTGAGGCGGAGTGGGAATATGCCTGTCGAGCGGGGACTACGACACGGTTCTATACAGCCGACTCGGATTCGGACCTTGATCGCGCGGGTTGGTTTTACGGCAACTCAGGTTCTACGACGCATTCGGTTGGCGAGAATGAGCCGAATGCTTGGGGGCTCTATGACATGCATGGTAATGTCTGGGAGTGGTGCTGGGATTGGTATTTGTCTGGATACTATGGCAGTCAGCCTGATCCTGATAGCGATCCCACGGGCCCGAGCAGTGGCTCCTACCGGGTCAGGCGCGGCGGCTGCTGGAACTTCAGCCCCCGGTACTGCCGGTCGGCTAGTCGCAGTGGCGACGGGCCGTACTACCGTGGCAGCTACGGAGGCTTTCGCCTCGTGAGGTCAGTGAGATAGATCGCAGGGATGGGGGATGGGGGATGGGGGATGAAAAAAGGTCAAAAAAGGTTAATGGGGTCAATGGGGTCAATGGGGTGAATGAGGTCAAAGGAGCAAGGAGGGCAAGAGGGGGCCAGTTGGGCTTGAATTAGCGCAATAGAGCTAGCATAGTCGTGTAAAACGATTAACAGGACATCAAGGGTCGGCCGCTGCGATATTGCGCGATCGCGGGCGACAGACCTGTCATGAACCAAGCTGACGGGGCATACGATGAGAACGATAGCTCTTTGCGCGATTTTGGCCGGCTCTGTTCTGGCGACCGGATTGGCCGCTGCCGGCCCGATAATCAGCATCTATACCGACGCATATTTTTATAACTACGGCTACACGATCGAGGTGAGTTTATCTGCACAGAACGATGAAGCGGCGATGCCAGTCGATGTTTACGTTGGTATCTTGCTGCCTGATGGCGAGATCTGGTCCACACAATGGGACCGTTGGCGACACCAGATCGAGCCGTGGGTCCCGAATATCTACGTGCCAGCCTGGTTCGAGATGCCGCGTGCGCCTTACTGGACGTTCGATCTTCCATGCGACGAGCCGCCGATAGAGGATGAAGGCGATTACGCTTTTGCGGCTCTTTTGACCTATCCCGGCACATTTGACTGGGTCTGCAACGCGAGCCTTGCGCCGTTTTCGTATCAGGCAGTTGGACCTGGGCCGGAGATCACGATGCTCCCAATTCCGGCGGGATCCTTTCTAATGGGATCTCCCGACGACGAGGAGGGAAGATGGGACAATGAGGTGCCGCAGCGGACTGTGA
>JAFGIT010000324.1 GCA_016929465.1 Candidatus Coatesiibacteriota bacterium
ACCTCGCAGGGCGTCGAGTGGTCCGCAGCAAGCGCGACGTAGATGTCGTCGTCGATCTGCGCCAGTATCGATCCGAGCATCTCGTCGATCTTCTCGATGAAGTGCATCTTATCGAGCGGGTTATTGTCATGCGATAGTATGTCGGTTCCCTTGACGTGAAGCACGACGAGGTCATTGACCTTCAGGGCCTCCGTCGCATATCGGGCCTTTTCATCCAGGATCGTATCGACGTTTGCTGTGAATCGGGGCGAAGTGAACACTTCAAAGCCGGCCATCCGGGCAACGCCCAGGACAGTGCTCTCACCGGCGATGCACGCGCCCTTGAGCCCGAATCGCTCCGCCATGCTGCGCATCCTCAACGGGGAGCCGGCACCTCGCGTCAGGATGATATTCGCCGGTGGCTCGCCCTTTTGAATTCTGGCCTGATTGACGGGGTGGTCCTTCAGGATCTCGTGCGAGCGCTTGACGAATTCGTTGACCACATCGGCGGTCTTCTGCGCCAGCTTGAGCCCTGGCTCGGAGGGCTCGCAGATTCTCACTTTCTTGCCAATGCTCGCAGGACCAGGGTCAGTGTCGGTGATCTCGGGGGATAGCTTGTCACCACGCAGAACCAGGACCGCACGATGCTCGGTTGCCTCTTTGAACTCGACCTCGATGCCCTCCGCGACATCGAGCCCATTCAACGAAGCGGCCAGTTTGCGAGTGCCCTCCCGTATCCTGCCGGCTCGCCTGTCGATGACCTTCATCTCGTCATCCACGGTCGCGAAGTTGCAGCGAAGTGCGACGTCCTGCGGCTGGAGCTTCATGTTGATGCCGACCGCCTCGATCGGCCCTCTTCCCCAGTAGGTCTTTAGCGGATTATAGCCGAAAAGGGCGAGCGTTCCGACGTCGGTGCCAACGCGAATCCCCGGCGCGAGCGGGTCAACGAGCCCATTGATTGCGTTACGAGCCAGGTTATCCATGTTCGGCGTGTTTGCAGCCTCGAGCGGCGTCCGACGACCAAGTTTGTAGATGGGTCTGTCGCCAACACCGTCCTGGATAAGCATTAGCCCCTTCGATTTCCTCATCCCCATATCACCTCGTATGCCCCAATATGTCCTTTCATATCATCTTAATCGAACGCCACCGAAAATTATATAGGCGCCCGTGCAGCAAAATCAGAGCAAGTCCCATCTCTAAAAGACTAGGCCTTACCTTCCCCATGTCAATAGCAATGTGAATTACCCATCAAATTGACTATTCAGGGCGAGCCTCCCAGGCACCGCTTTGTTTCGCGATGACCTGGCATCGCACCAAATTGATCGACAGAGAATCAATCCTGATCTCTTGCTCCCTCCCAACCGCCATTTGCAATCCGGCCCCATTCGAGCTTGACACTCGCTTTGCCAGTGTTTATCTATTGCAATAGGATTTTTGATACCGGACTAAGAGGCATTGCCGGGGGGCTTTGAATGCCAACTACGACCAATTTGGCCCATGACTGCTTTCTGCACGAGTTCCCTATATCTGGGAGCACCAGTGCCTTACATACCCAACTCTGCATGTTTTGGATGCAAACATGAGGATTCTCATATTCTTGGGTGTCACCATCTTGCTGAGTCTTATCGCGCACGCGACTGCTCAGTGCGCCCGAATCGAGAGCTTCCTGCTGCCGTCGCCGCCGATATATAGTGATGCGGCGGAAGGTATGGCTCAGGTCGGTCAAAGCGGGGATCCGTGGCTGATACTACCCATGCCTTTGAGGTTGATCAGGCTTTCGGACGCCGATTTTGAGTGCGTGTATGATAGCGCGATCATGACGGAATGGCCGATGCATTTGACGTGCGCTCCCGACGGCAGACTCTGGATCGGCTATTTCGAGTATGTCTATTCATCTGATATAGGGCTTCATCCCAGCGGAATCGACATTCCCTCGTACTATATGGCAGCCGGATCATATATTAGCATTGCTGATCCGATGATCGACGCAGATGGGCGACTCTTCCTTCGCGGGATATCTTCCTCTTGGGGCGTGCAAAGCACCAGTATTTGGGAGCTCATCCCCAGGGGAAATCCAATTAGTGTCTTCGAAATCTATCATCTGGATCGGCCATTTCTTGTTTCCGCGAATGAGATGTGGGCGGAAGCTGCGCTCTTCAGGCCCGATCCCAGCGAGCTCACTGAGATCGACCTGAATGCAAGTGAAATCAAAGGTGTGTATGCAGCGGCTCCCAGTCAGATCGACGCAAAGGATGCCGAGGGAGTATTCTGGAGCGCCCGGTGGAGTGGCATTTATACCTTCGATCGGAGCCAGACAGCTCTTTATTGCTCGCCTGGAGATGAAACAGCGTACAAATCACCTCTCGCTCTTACTGCGAACGGAACGATATGGGTTGCGAATCGTGCCCCCATTGGAAAACAGGGGATTGTCCGTATTCAGGGGGATAACATTCAGTTGTTCACAGAAAGCGATGGATTATTTACTAGCTGCTGCTCGTGGCCTTTAATTGATTATGACGGTCAAGTTTGGGTGTTCTCCGAAGCCTCGGAGGGGATAGTCGCAATCAATTGCATCTCCGACGGTGGTTGGCCGCCGATGCGGCTGATGCTGCGGGAGTTAGCGACGGAGGGGACTATCGCGGTCGAAGCGCAGGTGATAAACAACGGGCCGGTCGTTGGGGTGGACGTCTATATCGCGCTGGAGCTTGGCGGGCAGCTGCTCTATTGGCCGAACTGGACTTCAGAGCCGCACGCTAACCAGGTCAACCTACGCCCCGGCCACAACCAGACCGCGACGATCATCGAGATGTCCCGCGACCAAATTCCCCCCGGCAGCTACACCGTCTGGGGCTGCATGACCGGTCGCAACACGCAGAAGCTCATCGGCCCAATCGACCGCAAGTTCGAGAGCGTTAGCGTAGTTAGGTAGTTCAAGGTTCAAAGTTCAAGGTCAAGAGGAGTCATTAGAATTTTTCTCCACGAATGGCACTAATGATCACGAAGAAAGTATGTATTATATTTCATTTCTTAGTGATTCTTCGTGAAATTGGTGGATCAAAAATCTGATCCATCAATTCCCAATTCTGGACAGAGATGCGCTCATTGGGCGGATAGTCTTTCCTTCGTGATCTTCTTGCCGAGATCGACTCCGGGCTGGATAAAGGCGTTGATGTTATAGAGCTCTCCCGAAAAGGCGGTTGCGAGCATGAACATCATCAGGAGTTGGCCCATAACCTCCGCGTCGATATGCGGCAGTGTGATCGAGCATGTCGGCCGCTTTCGCTCCTTGAGGGCGAGTTCGGTGCCGAGCTTCTCGGTTCGAATCAGCTCGGTCAGCGTGTGGCCGGCGAGGTAGCCGATTCCCGGGTCGCTCTTGAAATCATCCGGGATGAGGACTTCGCTCCCGAAGCGCTCCACGTCGATGAATGTGATGACCTTGTCCGCAGGCCCTTCCATGAAGAGCTGGTTCTGCGAGTGCTGGTCTGTTGCACCGATTGCAGGCAGCGGCGTCGGGCCGACACTGATGACCTCGCCGGCACGATTCTTCTCCTTGCCCAGGCTCTCACCCCAGAGCTGAACAAACCAGTCCGAAAAGGCTGTCAGGCGGCTGCTATAGGGGAACATCACGTTGATGTTCTTGCCCTTTTGTGTATCGGCAAGGTAATAGACCATCGCGGCGAGGTTTGCTGGGCTCTCCATGGGGTTGGTGGCATTCAGACTTAGCTCGACCATCTTGCGGGCGCCGGCAAGAAACGCCTCAATATCTATCCCACAGAGAGCGGCCGGAAACATCCCAACCGAACACAGTACCGAGAACCGGCCGCCGAGCTTCGTCGGAATCGGTAGCGAGTGAAGCCCCACTCTCTTGACCAGTTCCCTCAAAAAACCCTTCTCGGGGTCGGTGATCATCACGAACCGAGAGGCTGCCTCGGATTTGCCGAGCAGGTTCACGAGCCGCTCGTGCACTACCGCGAAGTTGGCCATCGTCTCGGGTGTACCGCCGGATTTGCTCGTGATGACGAACAGGGCCTTCGAGAGGTCGAGATGCTCGATCAGTGCTGATGTTATATCCGGATCGACGTTGTCGAGCACGAACCACCTGGGGTGTCCGCCTCGCTCATCGTGGCTCATAAAATTGTGCATTGGGTGAAGCAGGGCGGAGTGAATCGTGGTGCAGCCGAGCGCAGAGCCGCCGATGCCGATGATCACCACATTCTCGTATTTGCCGTGGAGCTCTTCGGCAAGCGATTTTGACTCCTCGGCCATCTCACGGTCGAATGGGGCATCAGCGAAGGCAAGGCTGCCCGCGGCTTGTGCCTGTGCAAGCGCCATCGCGGCCTTCTTGCCCTCCCCTTCGGCAAACTTGGAGAGCTCGTTCTCGTTGATGCCGTTCTCTCTTCCGATGGCCTCAGCCATCGCGTTGGCGTAGTCGAATCCTATGTGATCGAGGCCCATGCTTTGTCTCCATTTGCGTAATTCAGAGAAAGTCCATCAGTGCGAATCTGTAGCCCGACAGGCACAAAGTCAATATCGAGTGCTCGCCGGGATATATTAAATTGGCAAGCGAGCCAAACGTGAGCCCGTATTAGCCGAGCTTTGTCGTTGAATGGAGCTGACTTTTTGCCTAAATTAGGTAATATTATGGTGCTGTTTTATATCAGGTCCACTTGCTTCTTTGATTGAGGAGACAAACATGCTTAGGAGAGGTCTGCTCGCCATCGCGCTATGTCTGATGGCGTACTTCGTCTCGATGGCCTTCGTTCCGGAGAGCCCAGAACCACCACTACTCAAATTGCGATTAGCTGATTTCGATCCATCTAAGATGGACTCCCTGCAGCTTCCAGAAGAGCTGCTCATGGATTCATACGCGCCTGAGACGGAGGGATTGTATATTGTCCAGTTCTCAGGCCCGATAGAACCAGCCCAGCGGCAAGCGCTCATCGACGCCGGGGCGACCGTAATCGATTACCTGCCCGACTTTGCCTATCTGGTCTTCATGAGCGAGGATAACTGGCGGGTTGTATCTCAATGGCCCAAGACTGGCCTTTTTGAGACAGCGTGGGCAGGGTTATATCAGCCTGCATTCAGGATAAGCCCGGAGTTATTCAAGAGCACTGTGGATTGCGATGAAGTTGTGATAACAATCCAGCAGTATGGGGAGACCGAGGACACACTCCGCTCGCTTTCGGAGATGGTCCTCTCCGGCGACTCTCAGGCCGAGGTTCTCGCGGAATCGATCCACAGCACGACCCAGCGGCTGAGAGTCAGCGTCTCCTGCGAGGACCTCTATCAGCTCGTCACCGAGGTCTCTCGCCGCCCGAACGTTCTCTGGATAGAACCGTATAGAGAGCCGGTCATAGTGAACGATCTTTCCCGCTGGATATGCCAGTCCTACACCTACAACTATACTCCCATTTGGGATCAGGGCATACACGGAGAGGGCCAAATAGTCGGGGTATGTGACACCGGCCTCGACGCCGACATGTGCTTCTTCTACGATCAATCCCAGGGCCTACCGGGTTCCACCGTGAACAACAACCAGCGCAAGACCATAGTCTATTATGACCTGGCCGGAAACGGCGACTGGGACGCCCATAGTCATGGGACGCACTGCGCGGGGAGCATCGCGGGCGACAACTCGGCCAATCTCCA
>JAFGIT010000325.1 GCA_016929465.1 Candidatus Coatesiibacteriota bacterium
CGCATGCCGGGAGTGTCGATTACGCTGCCGCCGATGTCGAGTGTGAACATCTCCAGGTGCGTGGTCGTGTGCTTGCCCTTATTCGTGCTATCGCTTACTTCCTTCACCTTGAGACCGAGCTCCGGTTGGATAGCATTCAGGAGGGTGGTCTTGCCCACGCCGGACTTTCCGACCAGGACCGACAGCCTGCCCATGATGCACTCCTTGAAGAGGTCCATGCCATCCCCCGTAACGGCCGATGTTCGAACCACCTTGTAACCAATCCGCTCCAGGTCACGCAGGTCATCCTCGAGACTCTCGTCCTCGAGAAGGTCCATCTTTGTGATGCAGACCACCACATCCAATTCAGCGGATTCGGCGTCTATCAAGTAGCGATCGAGCAGGTTCCACCTCGGTGATGGTCTCGCCGCAGCCATCACGACCACAATCTGATCGACGTTCGCGACCACGACCTGCTCCAGATCCTTCTTTCCTGACGCCTTTCGCGTGAATTTGTTGCGCCTCGGCAGGACCTCCTTGATCATTCCGCCGCCATCTCCTGCCGGAACGAACGAGACGATGTCCCCGATTGCGACCGGATCGACGCATCGAATTCCCTTCACCGCATCAACTCTGTGACGTCTCGACGAGGGATCTGCCGTCGGGTAAATCAGCTGCTTACGTAACCGATTCGAGACGCCGCAAACCACCGTCTCGCCGTCAGCATTCACGAAATACGTGCCCAGCGCCTTTCTGAAGACTTGCCCCTGAAGGGCGACATCCGTCGTCGGGGCAGCCTCGACGGCATCACTCATCGCGCTCCACCTCCCTTCGCCTCGCGACAATCCGGTGCAATCCCAGGTATTCACCCAGGTCGGCCTCCAGCGCCTCGAGGTCCGAGGGAAAATGCGCCGTGCCAGCGGCGTCAAATGCCCGCTCGGATTGCAGCCATAGCGCCCATCCATTAGGGAGCGTGTCTGCTACTTCGACGTCGATCAGCTGGCTGCGTCCCCAGTGATGCTGCCAGTAGGCAAGCGTGTGCACGGACCAGCACTCCTCCGCCCAGAAGACCTGGCCGCTCTTCCCTTTTCGGGTGAAGTGCTCGGGAGGACCGCCATCGAAATCGCGCATCAGCCCTGGGACGACTATCCCAATCTGACCGCCCGGCTTCAGGAATTTTGCAAAATAGGGAAGATAGAAGTCGTCCGTGCCGTAGTAGTGATAGGAATCGAGGCTGACTATGGCATCGAAAAACTCCTCCGCGTAGGGGAGGACGTGCGCCTCCGCGTGAATAGGGAAGACCTGCTTCTCGCATCCCGCCTCTTTGATACGCCTCCAATTCTCGGTCGCAGGTATCCAGAGGTCGTTCGCCCAGACCTGGACGCCGAATTCTCTCGCCAGGAAGATGCTCGACATAGCCTTTCCGCAGCCCATGTCGAGCACTCGCATCCCCGGCTTCAGCTCCATGCGCTCACAGAGCCACTCCGCGAGCCAAAGGACGTTCGGTCCCATCTGGTTCTCCGCAACCCATTCAGCGTCGTATTTCGCTGAGCGCGGAAAGTCTTTTGCCGTCAGCATTTCAGTCAATTTTTCTTTCGATATATTCAACGTAATATCCTTTGTTGAGTTCAAAGTTCAAAGTTCAAAGTTCAAAGTTCAAAGTTGAACATTGAGAGCATCGTATGTTGAGTTGATCAAATTGCGTGCGAATCCGCGAAGAACGCAGCAATAGTGGAATTTGGTGGATGGCTGCCCGTCTCGAGAGGATCGGGCTAAGCAAGGAATAGAGCGCCCGGATTTATCCGAGCGGAATGCTTGGCCTTAGACCGAGACCTCAGCGAGGCGCGTCACCCAGGCTACCAATGCTACAATATTACTCACACGATCCATAAAAAGCGCCTCCCTTCGCGTCTAATTCCAATATGGTTATAAATCATTCGGGGAAATCTCCACAATCTGAAGGTGAATGTCAAGAGTGCTTTTCGGGCTTTTGGAGTGGATAGGAAAGGAGAAGTGTCAAAACAGCTTGTTGACTCCCCTTCGCTGGGCTGTTAGTTTGGTGATACTGCTTAACAACCGATATAAGGGGAAAATCAGCCGATGGCACCACAAGATTTCGACCTTCGCAAGATGAAGGTCAGGGGGCGCAAGGGCGACGACTTCGAGATAAACCTCAGCAATATGAAAATGCCCAAGGTGCGAATTGCCTGGATTGTCCTGGCCGCTCTCGCGATCTGGATTTTGTCGGGCTTTTACATGGTCAGTCCTGGTGAACAGGGCGTGATCAGGCGATTCGGGGCGTATGCAAGAAGCACCGTGCCCGGGCTTCGCTATCATCTGCCGTTTCCTATGGAGGTGGTGGACAAGGTAAGCCTAACAGAGGTCCGGCGAATCGAGGTTGGATTCAGGACGATCAATGGCGTGACTCACAGCGTGCAGCGAGAGTCGCACATGCTCACGGGCGATGAGAATATCGTCAACGTAACAATGATAGTGCAATACCTGGTCCATGATGCAAGAGACTACCTGTTCAACGTGAAGGACCAGGAAGGCACCGTAAGGGATGCCACCGAGTCCGCCTTGCGACAGATCATAGGGATTCACTCAATCGATGACGTCTTGACCGCCGGCAAGCAGCAGATACAGGATGAGACTATTACAAAGCTCGAGGAGCTTCTCGGCTCCTATGAGCTTGGCGTTCACGTGACCGCGGTCCAGCTGCAGGATGTTCATCCGCCTCAGGAGGTGATCCATGCCTTCAAGGACGTCGCGAGCGCTAAGGAGGACAAGAACAAATTCATAAACAAGGCGCACGGCTATCGGAATGAGATCATCCCCCAGGCGAAAGGTGAGGCGGCTCGCATGGTTCGGAAGGCCGAGGGTGAGAAGGTCAATAGAATACGACGCGCAGAGGGTGACGTGCAGAAATTCCTGAAGACCCTGGAAAAATACAGGGCGGCAAAGGCGATCACCAGACAGCGGCTTTACATCGAGACGATGGAGGCGGTGTTACCCGCCGCGAAGAAGATAATTCTCAGCGATACCGGTCAGGTGAGCCTTCTGAATCTCCTGTCGAACGACTTCAAGACACTGCCCACGACCAATAATAAGGGGGCAGCGAGATGATCATGAATGCACCCCCAATTCCCAAAGGTCTCTATATTCTAGGTGGTCTTATCCTGCTGGTGATCCTCGTGAATATGACCTTCTTCATGGTAGATGAGACCAAGCAGGCGGTTATTCTCCAGTTCGGGAAGTTCATAAGGACAGTCAAGGAGCCGGGCTTGCATGTGAAACTCCCATATCCCATCCAGACCGTCCGCCTTCTGGAGAGCAGGATACTCGAGTATGACTCGGACCCCAGGGAGATAGTCACTGGCGACAAGAAGACGCTCGTCATCGACAATTACGCGAGATGGCGCATTTCCGACCCGCTCCTCTTCATGAAGAAGGTTGTCAATGAAGCGGGCGCGCAGCTTCGGCTCGATGATATCGTATATTCGGTGCTTCGTGCAGACATTGGCAGACACAACCTCGATGAGATCGTCTCCAAGCGTGAGCCAATAATGGATACCGTGTCTGCTGAATGTGCAGAGA
>JAFGIT010000326.1 GCA_016929465.1 Candidatus Coatesiibacteriota bacterium
GGTCGAAGTACTTCGTCTCGAAGAGAGTGCTGGTTCCCTCGCATGACGTGGGAGTGAATATTGGCGTGTCTGCAAGGATAAATCCCTCTTCGTCGAGGAAGTTCCGGACCGCCCTAATAACCTCAGCCCTCACTCTGAGCACAGCATTCTGCTTCGAAGAGCGTATCCAAAGGTGTCTTCTATCGAGCAGGTACGCGGTCGAATGCTCCTTCGGAGTTATCGGATACTCCTCGGCAACCTGAACGATCTCAAGACCTCTTACGAGCATCTCGAACCCGATCGGCGCTCGAGCATCCTCGTTTATGACGCCCGTGATAACTACGGATGTCTCCTGGGTAAGTTCGTTGTATCTCTCGAAGGTCTCGGGATCCACTTCATCCTTGACCAAAACACATTGGATAATTCCAGTGCCATCTCTCAGCAGAATGAACTTGATCTTTCCGCTGGAGCGCTTGCTATAGACCCAGCCGCATATCCGAACCTCCTGGCCGGAGTGCTGGCCGACATTTTCTACCATAACGACCCGGTCTCTCATGAGTCCCTCTCCTGCTCCGCAATCTCGGGCCTATCGCCGAAGTAAACGTATCGCTCTAAGAATTTATCAAACATCGTAAAACCCTCGAAGTTGGGGTCCTTGCGCTTTTCTGAAGCGGCCCTGAATTGGGCCAGCTTCGCGTCAAGATTGTCAATATAATGAAGTGTTATCGCCTCCAGCGTCATCGGAACCTGGGGAGAGCCCCATTCCAGACTGCCGTGGTGGCTAATGAGAATATGGAGCAGCTTCCGCCTCTTATTCTGCGGGAATCCCTCGAGGTCGTCCATGTAACGTTGCAGGCTAAGCAGACCGATGACGATGTGTCCGAGTAGCCTCCCCTCCGTGGTCCTCTCGATCAGGAGTTCCTCGTTGTATTCCTGCATCTTGCCCATGTCGTGCAGAATAGCGCTCGTAATTAGGAGGTCTGCGTCGAGGTCCGGATAGACCTCGATAATGCCAGAGGCCAGTCTCAATAGACTGACAGTGTGTTCCAGGAGTCCTCCACGATACGCGTGATGTATTGCCTTCGCGCCGGGGGCCGATTTGAAGCGCGCGAGAAACGCATTGTCCGAGAAGATCAGATCGAGCAACGCCCTGTAATGAACATCCTCGACCCGCTCTATCATCTCCTGAACCATTCCCCACAGCTTCTCCTGATCGATGGAGGGGCCCTCGAGTATCATGTCCGTATCGTATTCGCTCCCGAGCGCGGTCCGAATCTTCAGGACCTTAACATTCGCCTTCTGCTGAAAGATGTTGACATGCCCCTTGAGCTTGACCACCTGGCCACTCTCGATCTGAGCAGCGACGATATCGACATCCTGCCAGACGAACGCGTCGATCTCACCGGTTCGATCGCTCAGCCTCAACCTCAGATAACTGGCACCGCCCTTGCTCTCGCAAAGCGTCTTGGACTTGAGCAGATACAGCCCGACAAAGTCGCTTTTGGTGTCGGGTATATCCGAGATTGGGACTGTGGCTGGTGTGTCCATTTCCATGTTTTTCCTGTTCTTCGCCCGAGAGCAAGCCAGAAACCGGCTCGGTCTGGGCTACCTACTCGATGTTATTGAGCTGCTCGCGGATTATCTCGATGCGCGATTTCATCTCGATCGTTCGCGATGCGATCTCTTTTGACTGCGACTTCGCTGCGATGACATTGACCTCGCGCAACATCTCCTGACACAGAAAGGTCAGCTGTTTGCCGATGGGCTCCGAGGACTCGCTCAGGGAATCGAATTGACTCAGGTGGCTATAGAGCCTGGCGACTTCCTCGGAAACATCCGACTTCACGAGCAAGACGGCAACTTCCTGCTCCAGCCTGTCCAGGTCCACTTCGGGCATCTCGCAATGCTTTCGCACGAAATCGAGGACCTTGTCCCTGATCTGCTGCTCACTGCCCGAGAGGTCCCTTTCGAGACCCTTCATATCGCCTTTCAGAGATCCAATCTGCTCCATGATCTTGGCCTTCAGGTTAGCTCCCTCACCGACTCTCATGCTGACCATCTGATTCAAGGACTGTGTCACGCAATCCTCGAGGGGTGCCCAAAGGTCTTTCGTATCCGACGTGTTCTCCACCGAAAAGGCCGCCCGGAAATTCGCCAGAGTATCCAGCTGGACCTCGCCCGAAAGACCATGCTCCTGGCCAAGACGACGAAGCGTCTTTACGAAATCCCCAACGAGCGATTCATCGACGGATATTCTGGATGTGCCTGAGATATTCGACGGGGCAGACACAAAAATATCAACCTTGCCTCGGCTAACACGCTCCGAGACCATATTCCTTATCTTCTGCTCGTATTTCAGAAAACCTGGAGGGGTCCTAACGGATATGTCCAGAAACCGGTTGTTCACCGATCGCATCTCCGCCCTGATCTCGGCATTATCGATGGTAGAGGTACCCTGGCCGTATCCGGTCATGCTAATCATTTCAAACTCACTCCATTTACTCTCAGTTTCACACTCACGGCCAAGTCGAATGCCCGGCCATTGATTTCAGCCGGCCTTTCTACTGACCAGCGTCGGTTTCCTTTCTCCGGAGACCACCGGCTGCGTTATGACACACTCTGCAATTCCCTCCTGGGAAGGAAGCTCGAACATCAGCTCGAGCATGATTTCCTCGAGAATTGCTCGCAGCCCTCTAGCGCCGGTTGAACGCTTCATCGATTCAGTTGCGATCTGGTGCAGCGCGTCGTCGGTAAACTGAAGATCTACTCCATCCATTTGAAGGAGTCGAGCATATTGCTTCACCAGGGAATTCCTGGGTTCGGTCAGTATTCTGACGAGAGCCTCCTCCTTGAGCTCATGCAGCACCGCAATCACGGGCATCCGCCCCACAAGTTCTGGAATGATTCCATACTTGACTAGATCGCGAGGCTGAACCTGAGACAGAAGCTCGTAGGGACTCACCTGCTTCTGGGCGTGTATCTCACCGCCGAAGCCCATCCTCTTCTGTCTGACACGCTTCGCCACGATCTTCTCGAGATCGTTGAACGCCCCGCCGAATATGAACAGTATGTTCTTGGTGTCGATGCTGAGCGTTTCCTGGTGCGGGTGCTTCCGACCACCTTGAGGCGGGACGCCGGCCGTCGTCCCCTCGACTATCTTCAAGAGCGCCTGCTGGACTCCTTCGCCCGAGACATCCCGCGTAATCGAGACATTCTCTGACTTTCTCGCTATCTTGTCGATTTCATCGACGTAGATTATGCCTCGCTGAGCCGCTCCGATGTTGAAGTCAGCGTTCTGGATGAGCTTCAGCAACAGACTCTCCACGTCGTCCCCAACGTAGCCGGCCTCTGTGAGCGTGGTCGCATCGGCGATCGCGAATGGGACCTTTAGAATCTTCGCGAGCGTCTCCGCAAGCAGGGTCTTCCCTACCCCGGTCGGGCCTATCAGAAGGATATTGCTCTTCGTCAGCTCGACGTCCGAGGTGCTGATCGCCGAGTTAATCCGCTTGTAGTGGTTATACACGGCGACGGAGAGGACCATCTTGGCCTTTTCCTGCCCGATTACATACTCGTCTATCTGGGCCTTCATCTCTGCAGGCTTGGGGAGTCTCTCAAGCCTGGGGGGAGTCTCTCCCTCGGCCTCTTCCTTTTTCAGTATCTCAGCACATGCACGAACGCACTCGTCGCATATATATGCCGATTGCCCGCCTACAAGGCTTCTCACTTGTCGCCTGCCCCTTCCGCAGAAGGAACAGACTGCGCTCTTATTGGACAATTTCAGTATCTCCGTAAAATCGTGGCAAAATTCATTGTGCCAATGTATTTTCGCGGCATCGAAGAGTCAATCAGAAGCTTGCGAAGAGGCACACTAATGCATCGAATCGGTGCCGAAATGGGTCGCACCTCGATATGAAAACAAAATACTTGAGTGAAGGGATGCGAGAATCTGCTGTTGAGGAGAGATTTTGAGGTGGTATTTTTATCGGAGAGTCTCAGCGTCTTGATTATTATATCGGAGCTTGAATCAGATCATAATGTATGTGAGTTAGACCAGTGAAAATCGCAGAAATTTTAGGGCAAAAAAGGCGAGATATTCTCCGGATCGCCGCTAAATACGGTGCCCGAAAGGTCAGCGTATTTGGCTCCGTAGCAAGGGGAGAGGACAGAGAAAACAGCGATATCGACATTCTGGTTGAACTAGAGCCGGGCCGCAGTCTCCTTGATTTAGGTGCTCTCTGGAGCGAGCTCAATGAGCTGTTGAACTGCCCGGTGGAGGTCTTTACAGCGATGAGCCTGCGCGAAAATGTTCGAGAGCGAGCGCTTCTGGAGGCTGTGCCGATTTGATCAGCGATTTTGACCGGCTTCGTCATATTCTCGAGGCGATCGAGCGCATTGAACAATATGCCATTCGCGGAGAGGAAGCATTTCGCGAAAATGAGCTGATACAGAACTGGATGCTTCGTCACCTGCAAATTATTGGCGAAGCGGCGCGCGCTCTTTCAACCTCATTCCGTGACAGTCATCCAGAGATCTCATGGTCCGGCATTATAGGCATGAGACATATCCTGGTGCACGATTATTTCGGTATCGACCTCGATATCGTATGGCAAGCCGTCAACGACCGTCTGCCCGACCTGAAGCGGAAAATCTCTGCAATCCTGGCCGAAACCGGTAACTAGTGTTGCGTTCCCAAAATGAGGTGGTATAATCCTCGATTAGGAGGATTATATCATGTCTAGAAAGATTCGTAAGATTGTGCTTGATGATGAGCAGTTATTTGAC
>JAFGIT010000327.1 GCA_016929465.1 Candidatus Coatesiibacteriota bacterium
CACGATGTCGGCAGTATCCGGCAACGATCTGTGGTGGAAAGCGACCTCATGTCCGCATTGTCTCAGGATCGCCGCAAGGTATCCGTGCGCGGGCAGCGGCAGATGTATCCCTGTCTTCTTTGCCATCTGCAGGAACCGCGCCCGCAGGGACTTGCCGACCCGAAAAGCGGTCCCGCAGCCCCCGGCCCAATCCTTGTAGATCAGGTTACGGCCATCGCTCGGTATATCGATTAGAGCAATCTTCATACTTCAACATCACTTATATAATGGGATAAGTTAAGCCGAACAAAACGGGCAACAAACATAATCTATAATACCTTGACTACAAAGCCCAAATTAAACCTTCCGGCCCGCTTGACAACTCGGCGCAAACATCGGAGTCTGGGATGAAACTGGGAACATCAAACTTCTTTGAGAGGGCCAAGATGCTGGAAGTTGTCGAGAAGACCTGGAATGAATTCTGGGCGTATTATTACCGTATAGAGCATCGCCACAATATCCCTGGGATATTCGATTGGGACAAAAACCTTGTTGACTTCATCGAGACGGTCTGCGAATTGAAGCCGTCCGCCAGAGTTCTCGACCTCGCCTGCGGCGGAGGGGACCAGGCCAAGCTCCTTTCGGCGAAGGGATATCGAGTAACGGGCATCGACATCGCACCGTGTCTGGTTGAGTTTGCCAAGGACATTTTCGCGAAGGAGGGGCTGTCGGGTGAATTCCTGGTCGGGGATATGCGAAAAATCGGTTACGACAGCGAGTTCGACGCCTGCACTCTTCTTAGTGGCAGTTTCGGCTTCTTCGGTGATGCCGAAGACCTCGAGCTACTCAAATCGATCCGACGCTCGCTGGTCCCCGGAGGCTATGCCTTCGTGATGTACCTATCCCCGGGAGCGAGGTCCAATCTTACCGGGAGGAAGGTGAGAAGCTGGTGCGAGATGAAGGATGGATGGGACCTTTTCGAGAACTGGTTCGATGAGGAGACCAAGATGTATCGTGGCAGGACTTTCATCATCCGTAGAGATGGCACGATGATCGTTCCGAAATCACAGCCCGGATACCATGCTGATGAATCGATCCGATGCTATTCAGTCGAGGAACTGAAGGCGATGCTAAACGAATCGGACCTCGAGTATATCGGGAATTACTCTAGCAAGGACTTCAGCAGACCCAAGAGCAGGGGGCCGAGCGCGTCAGCAAGTGACATTCTCCTCGCGAGGCGTCCCATTGCAGGAACTGCATGTGGTTAGCGCTGCGCTGAATTAGCGTGGCGCAGATCATTTTGATCCAATCATAAATCGTCCAAAGACGGAGGTAGAGCAGGTGCCAGAAGTCGAGATCAGGCAGACAACGATGCTGTTCAAAGGGAAGGGCTATCAGGCGCTGGGCTGGTTCATTCTCATAGCGGTTCTTCATCTCCTCGTCATCCCAACGGCATGGATCGTCGCAGGATTCCTGGCCTGGGCTGTTAGGAGCATCACATTCAATGACGATACGACGGCCTCGTTCAGAGGTCGCGGCAAGAAGGTTTGGTGGGTATTCGCCGGACTCATCATATTCGGCTATCTCCCGCAGTTATCACGGCTGGTCGAGGGCGAGTTGCAGCGCGGTCTCGTCGCATTGGCCCTGACATTTTGCGTTCTGCCGATCGGGGCTGAGCTGTGGCTGAGGGTGATTCGGTGGACGGTGGAGGGCATCAGGCTCAATTTCGGTTCAGAGATGCATTTCAATGGAGAGTACATGCCGATGCTTGGCTGGATGGCTCTCTACACTGTCTCTTCGATGATTCTCATCCCCGTTCCTTGGGTCATTGTGGCGATTGTAAAGTATGTGTATCGCAATATTGAATTCGGAAGCAACAAGGTCCTCTTCGGAGGCACGGGCGGCGGTCTATTCTGGCGAGGATTGATCGTGATTTTGCCTGGTCTTGCTGTTGCGATAGCGGCAGGCGTGAGCATGGCTGAGGGTGCGGATAACTTGTGGCTTTTGATTGGCATTGGCGTCGTCGCTTTCATCGTAACTTCCTACCTATTGGTTTGGTTGGCCAGGTGGTTTGTAAGGTGCACAGTGATCAGCCGTCCGGATGATGCGCCTTTCGTAGGTGCCGGAGGCGAGGTCGCGGAGTGACACAGAGAGGCCAATTTTGGACCGGACATACATGTTACCCAACACCAGCCTTGACAGGGATTGCTCCCGGATGTTATTAGATAATCTCGCGTTAAGAATCTGTTAGGCACACGTCTCATTCGGATGCGGATATCAGGGGAATCGGTTGCGGAATCTCTCTTCAGGTAGGTCTTCCTACTCGTATTGGCTCTCGGTTCATGTTTTGGCGTTGTTTCTGGCATTGCTGATATCTGGCGAATGTTCCGCTGTTGCGACCCCCACTTCCGGGATAAGGCCTGGTGCGCCTATCAATCCCTCGGTGAAGGACAGACCAAACGATGAAGGAGGTGCGATCGAGATAACCTGGGAGGCCTCTTTCGACGATACGAGAGGCCGGGGTATAGTCAGATCCTATTCCATATTGCGATCGACGGAGGCAGTCAGCGGATTCGAGAAGGTCGGAGAGGTGGACTCCGGGCGCGGGCGTTACCTGTTCGTTGACGATGGCGTCGAGAACGGGAAGCGCCATTTCTACAAGCTGGTTTCCCAAACAAGCAGCGGAGCAATTTCTGAGCCGTGCATAATCGGCCCAATTTCAGCCTCAGCGCAATGGTTCCATTCGGAGAGATGGAATATGCTAATCGCGCTTATTATTGTATCTGCCTCTGTGTTGACATTCATCTCGATGGCCCGAAAGGGAAGGGATCTTTATATTAGGCCGATTGCGGGGCTTCAGGCAGTCGATGAGGCTGTCGGGCGCGCGACCGAGATGGGCCGACCAGTCCTTTATATTCCAGGCATTCTGGACATGGATGATGTGCAGACAATAGCTGGTGTAGCGATCTTGGGCCGGGTCGCGAGAAAGACAGCCGAATACGAGACCCCTCTTACCGTGCCTGTTTCTCGTTCTGTTGTTATGTCGGCCGCACAGGAGACCGTGAAGGAAGCTTATTGGGACGTTGGAAAACCCGATGCTTTCCATCCGGAGATGGTCCGTTATCTCACAGACGACCAGTTTGGCTTTGCGGCAGGTGTCGATGGGATCATGCTCCGGGAGAAGCCCGCGACGGTCTTCTTTCAGGGCGCCTTCTACGCCGAATCACTGATACTAGCGGAGACGGGGCATTCGATTGGAGCGGTCCAGATAGCCGGCACCGCGATGACATCTCAGCTGCCATTCTTCGTCACAGCCTGCGACTACACACTGATAGGAGAGGAGCTCTTCGCGGCTGGTGCCTATTTGACCGAGGATCCGCGTCTTTTGGGGAGTCTGAAGGGGCAGGACGTGGCGAAGGGGCTCGCGATAGTATTCATTCTGATCGGTATCATTCTGGAGACGGCCGGATTCCACTGGCTGACCGAATTCCTCACGGTGAATTGATGGAGACCTGGATATGAGACGAGAGATACCGCTGATCATCACATTCGTATGCGGCATCACGATGATCATCCAATTCTTCATTCCGCATTGGCCATTCAGCGATGTGAAGTCCTACTTCCAGCACACGTATATGATCATAGCTGCTTTCGCAATGATCTTGGGCATCTGCAATCTCACCAGGCTTCACATATTCAAGATCCGGGACAGGCGCGAGAACTGGGGCTATAGCATCGTGCTTCTCGTCGGGCTTGCGATAATGGCGATTCCGGGTCTATTTCAGGGCATTCACGAAGGGACTATGTTCGAATTTCTTTTCAAGAATGCCCATGTACCGATGAATTCGACCATGTTCTCGCTCCTGGCTTTTTTCGTCGCATCCGCCTCCTATCGAGCTTTCAGGGCCCGCACATTTGACGCCGCATTGTTACTCATAGCGGGCTTTGCGGTAATGCTGGGACGTGCTCCAATTGGCGATACTCTTACCTCCTTCATGCCGGAGGGCTGGCAGATGTCGGATCTCGCGAACTGGATAATGGCCTTTCCGAATACTGCGGGGCAGCGCGCTATCATGATGGGTTCCGGCCTCGGCATCGTTGCGACGTCTCTCAGGGTCATCCTCGGAATAGAGAGGAGCTATTTGGGCGGTGAGTAGTATGGCGCCGGAGATGAGGGTGAGTATTGTCGAGCGGCTTAGGAATATTGACAGACGGGTCATATTCGTCCTTGTAGCCGCTGCCGTAATCATTCCTTTGCTCCATCCTCTCGGCTTGCCTCTCAAGTCAAGCCCGCCCTCAAGTTCTCTATATCGTGAGATCGAGAATTTGGGGCCGGGTTCGGTTGTGCTGATGGCGTTCGACTATGACCCCGCGACGGATGTGGAGCTTGGGCCGATGAGTCTTGCACTTCTTAAGCACTGCTTCAGCAGGGGACACAAGGTCGTCAGTCTGGCGCTGTGGCCGATGGGCGCCTCGCTTGCCAGGGCAAGTTTCGCCCAGACCGCCGAGGAGTTCGGGGCGAAGTATGGTGTGGATTATGTGAATTTGGGCTTCAAGGCCGGCGGCATAGTCGTTATCGATTCTCTCGGAAAGAGCATCCATGAGAGCTTCCCCAAGGATGTCGATGGAACTCCACTTGAGGAGCTTCCTCTAATGAGGAATATCAACTCATACGCCGACATTGATTTCGTCTTGGGGCTATCCGCGGGCGACCCCGGGCTGCCGTTCTGGATAATGATAGCCCAGGGGCGCTACGGCAAGAAAGTCGGCGGAGGATGCACCGCCGTCTCCGCTCCGATGCTCTACCCCTACTACCCAAACCAGTTACTCGGCCTTTTGGGTGGGATGAAAGGTGCCGCTGAATATGAACTCCTGATTGAAGCCAAGGGCTCGGCGACAAAGGGGATGGACGCACAGTCGATTGCGCATGCCCTGATAGTCCTCTTTGTGATTATCGGCAACCTATTCTACTTCATGGGCCGAAGCCGGGAAAAAAGAGGTGGGCAGATATGACCGCTGATATTGGGACCTGGCTTGCAGCCTTTTTGACGCTCTGTATTTTCAGCTTCTTATATAAGGACAATCCGTTCTACAAGTTCGCGGAGCATCTTTTTGTGGGCATCTCGGCCGGATACTGGCTCTGCTATCATTTTTGGAATACAGTAAAGCCAAACCTCTACGACAACCTGGTAGAGAAGGGTGAATGGCAATATCTGCTTCCCCTATTTCTTGGGATTTGCATGCTGTTAAGGCTGTTTTCTAAGATAGGGTGGTTCTCCAGATGGGCGATTGCATTCATGATCGGCTCCGGCGCCGGAATTATGATCATCACCTATCTGCAGTCGAACTTTCTCGAGCAGATCAAGAGCACACTCGTCTCGCTTGATCCGGCAGGCTCGAGCTGGACTCAGGTGGCGAACAACTCTCTGCTTTTCATAGGCGTTGTAACAGGATTGGTTTATTTCTTCTTCTCGAAGGCCCATACTGGAATTACAGGTGGCGTTGCCCGGGTCGGCGTCGTGTTTTTAATGATTTGCTTTGGCGCTTCTTTTGGTTATACTGTCATGGCGCGTATATCGCTTCTCATTGGAAGGATGTACTTTTTGCTTCACAATTGGCTTGGAGTCGTATGACTTGAATAAGGGGAATCTAGGTTGCTGAACCGTCCCTTCGGTGGGCGATCACCTCTTCTGGGTTCAATCCTCGGCATCAGTTTTCTTCTCATAGGCATACCTGTCGCCTATTGCGATGGGGGGGAGGTCCCCCTCAGCTATGATCCGGCGCCGGCTCCTGTCAAAGGCATCACGGCCTATGATACGCCTGATGATGCCGGCGGCTGCATCACCCTCAGATGGGAACTCTCGGGAGATGACGTTTCTGGGGCGGATGATGTTGTGGAATACCGCATTTACCGGTCCGCTTCCCAAGACGGACCCTTCGAACTGGTCAAGTCGGTGCC
>JAFGIT010000328.1 GCA_016929465.1 Candidatus Coatesiibacteriota bacterium
GAAAAAGCCGACCGAGAGGCAATTAAACTCCCGGCCGGCAAGCCAGAGCGCCTTAAGGCGCTCGGCAAAATCTACAATAATTATCGAGAGATAATCGCAAGAGAAGAGGAAAAATGCAAATGAGTAAGAAATCTCTGATAGTGTTGAGTGCGAGTTTGTTGATCGTCGCTGGCATCGCCGTTTACGTTTTCGCTAATGGCTGTTGCGGAGAGGGAGAGGACGCCCTTTGCTCGGGAAGTGTATCGAGTCTTGGCGACTGCAACTTCTATTTCTCCGTCTATCACGATAGAGATAGCGGAGGTGGAACGCATACTGTGGATCTTTTGATTAAGAAAGACGGCGACCTGGACTTCGCCACGTATATGATGACGAGTCCAGAGAATCCGCCCTTGCCAGTGTGCGTGTTATATCAGAAGGCACTTACACTCCAGGCCAACTCGACATACTACTATCACTTCGAGTGTCGAGATTGCAGCGGCAGGGATCCCGATGCCGGGAGCGGAGATCACACGCTCTTTACTGGTCAATGTAATTAGACAGCATGGTTCTGGGGAGGGGCGGGCGTTCGCCCGCCCCTTTCCTCGAGAAAGACGTATCGACTGCGGAGGTGAGTAATTATGAAATCGGTATCATTAGCTGCAATATTGACCATCGTAGCCTGCATTTGTGTAAGCGCGGCAGAGTTCAGGCAATACGACAATCCATTTGCCGGCGGACGGAGAGCCGATGTTGGCACAGATTGTCAACTCTATTATAGACAGGCTAATCGGCTTCTCAGCTTGAATCCCGACACCGGGCAAGTTCAGTTATTCACTCTGCCCTCTTCGCGGCAGGGGCCTGTCACAATTGACACAAGAGGCGGCGTCTGGACACACTGCGGCTCCTGCATCGCATTGATCCAGAACGGCGCTGTGAGGACATTTCAGTTTGAGGGGCTTGCGGAGCTATGCGCCTCGCCAGATAGCTCTATATGGGCAGGCAGATATCGCACTGACTTGGGCTATAACGTTCTGATGCGATTTACCTACGAGGCAGATGTTTGGCAGGAAGTTCCTGACATACCTTGCACTAGGCCGACTCGCGCGATCTGCTTTGAGGATGACGGTACAGGCTGGTTTGCTTATAGCGACGGTCTTGCAAGATACAAAAATGGGGAGTGGACTCTATTTGATTGCGGCGACCTTGGCCATGCTTCCAGCATGGTCATATCAGCACCTGGGGAGGTGTGGGTCTGCTTATCCAATAGTGTAGCTGTCTATTCAGACGGTATTTTTGCGAACGAATACGGCGTAGCAGATGGTCTTGCTGGAACGGATCCTATTGCGATAGACGTTGATAATTCGGGCCGGATTTGGGTTGCGGATGAACGTCATGGAGTTTCAATGTTCGATGGTCGAGACTGGGTCATTTTCACTCCCCTGAACAGCGCATTGTCTTCTCCGGCAGTCTCTGCTGTTGCAGCGTCTCCTGATGGTTCAATATTTTTTACCACGCTTGGCGGAATCGCTCGCTACCGTGCGGGCTTATGGAGTGAATTCGCTGGGACAGATCGAACCGTTATGAACAATTCTATCTATTCAGTTGCCGTGAGTGAGGACGGATTGGTCTTCTATGGTACGGAGAACGGACAGGTTGGCTACTATGACGGTGCGGCTTGGAATAAGCTTCATGCCCCCGTGGGCGCGGCTGGCTTGGATGAGGTATATGACATTGAGTTCGGTCCGAGAGGTGCGATATGGCTGGCCTGCAAAACGCTTCTAAGGTCGTGGGAGGGCAGTATTATTGAGTACTACACAGCCGGCTCAGATGGGATTTATTTGGGCAGTTCAAGAGCGCTTTGTCGCGACTCAGAGGACAGGATATGGGTGTGCGCTGGCGCCGGTCTCGCTCGTCGGAGTCCTGATCCATACTGGGACTCCTGGTCCGCGCCTTGGCCGGCCCTGAGTATTATGTCGGATCGCGAGCATAGTATCTGGGTAGGAACCCAAGGTAGCGCTGCGGTGCTCAAAAATGGAAGTCTCGACCGTCTGTTACCCCAGTACCAGTGGGTGAGCGCCATGACCTGCGACAACGACGGGCATTTATGGTTTGGATTTGGCCTGTTGACAGATCGAGGGGTTCTGGAGTTCGATGGTGAAAACGAAATCGCATGGTATTCAACTGACGATGGCCTGCCGTCGAACAGGATCAACTGCATCGCCTGCGATTCCGCGAACCATATCTGGGTCGGGACGAACGAGGGCCTGGGCTACTTCGACCGGAACAACTGGACGAAATATGACATCGACCGCGGCTTCCCGGTAAACGAGATACGAGACATATATGCAGCACCTAACGGCGATGTATGGTTCGCGACGCCGGCTGGGCTTATCTGCCGTGAATCAGGGATCGCACCCCCCAAGCCGACGATCTCGATCATGACGGATGCCACAGCCTATTCTGCCGGGGATACGATGGCTGTGACCATGTCATACGGGAATCCGGGGCCCGACATCAGCATCGACATATACACCGCCTGTCAGCTCCCGGATGGCACGCTCTACTACTACCCGGGCGGCTTCACACCCACCCCCTTCACGAGCGGGATGCTCTCCTCCGGGGCGGTGGTACCGATGGTGCTGGTGATGACCTATGACTTTGACGAGGGCTTCTTCACCGGCGACTACATCTGGATGGCAGGCATGTTCGAGCAGGGCACGTTCGATCTCGTCTCCAATATCGCGACCGCGCCGTGGAGGTTTGAGTAATTCAAGGTTCAAAGTTCAAGGTTCAAGGTCAAAATGTAGGGCCGGGGCTTGTCTCCGCCCTTTGCCGGACGCGATTTAAGGCTCTGGATAAAGGAAAAAGGAGAAAGGAAAAGGGGGAAAGGTCAAAGGGGTCAATAGGAAAAGAGGCATCTGGAAAGCGGTTTTATGATATAAGGGTGGATTCGGACATAATGGCCTATTGACAA
>JAFGIT010000329.1 GCA_016929465.1 Candidatus Coatesiibacteriota bacterium
GAGGCTCAACACGACTATTAAGCGAATGGTATAGACGCATCACAGGGAACATGCAAGGGAACATACAAGGATGAAAATGGCAGAGGGTATGGGACGTCCATTGAGTCCATTGAGTCCATCAGCCCCCGCTACCCGAAGCGGCTGGAATTCTCCGCATCCCGGCCGGCATCTAATCTGGTGGCCCGACCGCCGCTCTAATCAATACTTCATCCTTCATCATTCCGCCTTCATCCTTACGGAGTCCTCGCGCTTGACAATGAACCGGCCCATATTTACTATCTTATCGCATAATTTGAGCCGCAGATTGGCCGTTGGTGCGAGACGCACGGCCCATAACATAAGACCGCTTCGAAAGGCGTTTAATGAGCGAGTTGGGTCGCGAGGAGATACTCAACAGGGTCGCCAAGGGCAAGAGTCTGCAAGGACTTGATCTATCAAAGGCGAACCTCGTCGAGGTGGACCTGACTGGCGTCAGCCTTCAGGGGTGCAGCCTCGAGGGAGCGAATTTCTACGGTTCGATACTCGAGAGAACCGACTTCTCCGGAGCGTCGCTCTCTGGCGCCGACTTCTACAAGGCCGACCTTCAGGGCGCCAGATTGATGGGAGCAACTCTCACCAGGGCTCGGTTGAAAGACTGCGACCTCAGCGAGGCCAACCTATCCGGGGCCAACCTTTCGAATGCGAACCTGGAGTGGGCAGACCTAAAGTCTGCCGATATGACCGGCACGAATCTCGAGCGATGCAATCTCTATCAGGCGAACATGAAGCGTGCAAATCTGACCGGCGCTGATTTCAGGGGCGCGAGTTTCGAGAATGCGAATCTCAAGGGCGCCATATTGGTTGGGAGTGCAGGTCAGGTTTGTAGTTTCTACAGGGCGCGGCTCGCCTATGCCGACCTTGAGGGAGCCAAACTTGACGGAGTGAATCTGAAGCAGGCAGATCTTTCCGGAACGAACTTCGAAGGTGTCTCTGGTCTGACGGCCGAGCAGATCGAATATGCTCGTTCGGGAGGGGCAAAGGGCCTGTAATATTAGCCTTGTCTGATAGATTTAAGAGCAGGGCTTTGATTCGAGAAGCGGTTTGGTGTGACCATTAGGAATGTATTTTTTCATTGTCCAGTATTGAATGCCAGCAGCCATAAGTGATAATTTGGTTTTGGGAATTTTCAAATGGAATTAGCGGAGCAGAAACGACTTTATGATTTAGCAAAAAAAGTCCGTGTCCTCATCCTGAATATGCTCACCAACGCAGGATCCGGACATACGGGAGGCTCACTCTCTGTCGTCGAGATACTCACTTATCTCTACTACAGCAAGATGAAGCATAGGCCCAATGAACCAACTTGGCCGGAGAGAGACCGCCTGGTCCTGTCGAAGGGCCACGCGGCACCGTGCCTCTATGTCCTGCTTTCGTTGAACGGATATTTCCCGCAGGAGGAGCTATTCAAGCTGCGTCGCATTGACGGCTCGCTTCAGGGGCATCCGGACTTCAAGCGCACGCCGGGTGTTGATGCTTCCACCGGTTCCCTCGGCCAGGGGCTTTCGGTGGCGAACGGGATTGCTCTCGGGCTTCGTCTTTCGGGGCGAGATTCGAGAGTATATGCGGTCCTGGGCGACGGCGAGCTTCAGGAGGGCCAGGTCTGGGAGGCAGCGATGAGCGCCGCACATTACAAGCTGAGCAAGGTGCTGGCCTTTGTCGATGCGAATGGGCTCCAGATCGATGGTCGCGTCGAGGACATTATGAATATCGAGCCAATCGTGGATAAGTGGCGGGCTTTTGGGTGGAATGCCCAGGAGATCGACGGTCACGATTTCCAGGAGATCGACAATGCAGTCAAGAGAGCACAAGTATCAGATAACGGCAGGCCGAACGTCATAGTCGCCAGAACGACGAAGGGCAAGGGCATTTCGTTCATGGAGAACAATGTTCGCTATCACGGTGTAGCGCCAACGATGGACGAGCTTCGACGGGCAATGCAGGAGATCGGTGGCGAGGTTCTTATTGAGGAGAAGAATTAATGGGACTTGGAGACCTGTGTGTCAGCAAAGATCTCGTGGGGCTCAGGGATGTCTATGCTGAGACATTGATCGAGATGGCAGAGGAGAATGAGAATATAGTGGTCCTCGATGCGGACCTGTCACAGTCAACGAGGACTGCCAGGTTCGCGGCTCGGTTTCCGGACCGCTTCTTCAATATGGGGATATCCGAGCAGGACATGATTGGGACTGCTGCCGGCCTCGCCCTATCAGGCAAGATCCCATTTGTGAGCACATTTGCGATATTTGAGACCGGGCGCGCCTGGGAACAGATCCGGCTCTCCCTTTGTCTCTCCAAACTTCCTGTGAAGCTGGTTGCTAGCCACGGCGGTGTAACGGTCGGCGAGGACGGCGCTTCGCATCACTGCATCGAGGATGCCGCGCTAATGCGCGCCCTTCCCAATATGACTGTGGTCATTCCAGCCGATTCGTGCGAGATGAAGAACATCCTGATCGAGAGCCTCTCGATGAAGGGACCGCTCTATGTCCGGGGATCCAGGGAGAAATTCCCAACCGTTCACTGCCCACCCATGAAGCCGCGAATCGGCAAGGCCTCCGTTCTCAAGGACGGCAAGGATATCGCCATAGTCGCCTGTGGGCTGATGGTGGATTTCTCGCTTCAGGCGGCTGAGATGTTGAAGCAGGACGGGATAGACGCTCGAGTGATAAGCATGGCCACTCTGAAGCCTATCGACGAGGAGACGATAGTCGCAGCTGCAAGGGAGACCGGGGCAATTGTGACCGTCGAGGAGCACTCGATAATCGGTGGTCTCGGAAGTGCCGTCTGCGAGCTTCTGAGCGAGAAATGCCCCACACTCGTGAAGAGAATCGGGATCTATGACACGTTTGCCGCATCAGGTCTGCCATGCGAGTTGCTAAAGATGTGTGGTTTGACTCCGAAAGATATTAGGAGAAATGTCATCGAGATGCTGAACAAGCGGCACGTGTGATGCTGCTGTCTTTTCTTGTGTATTTCGGAAAGCGGGTGTAGCGCCTTTTATCAAACCGTCCAATAGGTGAGGAACAAGCCATGAAGAAAGCAATCGTTATCATTCTGATCCTGATCGTCGTCGGTGCTGGGGTAGCATACTACATGACCCAGATGCGTGGTAAGGAGACCAGCCTGCTGCCTGGTCTGGGAACGACGAAGTCCACGAAGGCTGCGCCTGAGCCCAGCGGGCTCTTGACCTACATTCCGGACACGGCCGCCTTGTGCGTGTCATTTTCGGACATCGGCTCTCTGAAGACCTTGATAGAGAACAGCAACTACTACAAGACCCTTTCCTCGACGCCGGTCTGGCAGAAATGGACGTCCGAGATGGACATGCTGACGCAGATGGCCCTCAAGAACCGTCAATTGGAGGCAGGCGTCGAGAGCGAGCCCCCGGACCTGGGCCTCATCTGGAAGCTGTTGGGGGATGACATAGCAATTGCGTTCATGCCCGGGCTCGAGCCCGATGCCTGGACATTCGCGATGGTTGCGAAAGTGAAGGACGCTGCGAGTCTCACCAAGATAGTAACCTTCGTCAAAGACAGTGCAAAGGCCGAGGGGTTTGCTCTCACGGATGAAGAATACAAAGGCGAGACGGTCAGTAAGGGGGCCAGGTCTGAAGGTGTTGGAGAGTTCTATATCTGTGAAACCAACGGGATGCTGACCACATCGACCGGGGTCGGCGCGATGCACTCCGTGTTGGACCTTATCTCTTCAGGAAAGCCGGAAGGCAGCCTCGCCGCAACGAAGGAGTATAAATCTCTCGCGGGTGAGCTGAAGGGAGGCCATTTAGGCGAGCTATACATGAAGCTCGGCACGAACATGAACTCGATGTTCACCTCATTGGCAGCCATGGAGGGAATGCCGGTCCAGACAGGTGCCGATGGAGTGCCCAAGATGGCCGGAGACTCACTAACGCGGCTATATCTCAAGGACGGTCTGCAATTCGAGTCGTATTCGATGCTCGATACAGTCAAGAGCGACCCCAAGATCGTCAGCTTCTACAGATTTGAGCCCAATGATCTTCCGCTTCTTTCGGTTGTTCCGCAGGACTCGACGCTGGTATCAGTTCTCAACTGTCTAGATTCCAAGGCGGCCTATGAGATGGCCATCGACTCGGCCATGTCGCAGAATCCTATGGCCGCGGTGATGCTCTCCGGATTCATCACGGAACTCGACAGGAAAATGGGTGTATCCCTGACAGAGGATATCCTGCCTGTTGTTGGTCCTGATGTCGCATTCTATTTCAAGGGGATGAGCTTCAAGCAGAATCTGCCCCTGCCGGAGTTCGGTTTCGCCTGCAACTCAAGCAATCCCAGCGTCCTATATAATGCATTCCCGAAGGTGGGGGACCACCTGCTGAGCTTCGCCGAGGATAAGGCTCCGGACGCCAAGCATGTCGATGAGGTCTATAGGGGATATCCGATACATCAGATAAAGCTGACCACACCGATAGGAGATATGAGCCTCGCGGCAGCCGTGGTTGACGACAAGTTCCTGATGGGCTTTGGCCGTGAGCAGGTCGATATGATGATCGACAGCCTTGATGGGGAGCACCCCAGGTTCAAGGACCAGGAGCAGTTCACTTCGATGAAGTCCAAGTATCCCGACAAGTCGAACCAAATCGTGTATATGGATTCCGAGTCTCTCTGGCGTCAGCTAAGGTCAACCATCGAGCTCTACTCCCAGAGCTCGGATGCAGACCTGAAGGAGACCTTTGAGTTCGTCGATGTCCTGGTAAAGCCGATGAAGGCGATCCTCACCACATCCATTTACGAGCATCCGTCCGAGAATGTCGCTGCCCAGAGGACTTATGGGCACATTAAGATAGAGGCGGAATAAAGCGCAAGAATGAGAATCTGCGTCCTGGCAAGCGGCAGTTCCGGGAATTGCACGCTGCTCGAGTCTGGTGGAGCCCGCGTTCTGTTGGACGTCGGGCTTTCCTGGGTGCGAGTTGAGAGAGCTCTTCTTAGCGTCGACGTCGATCCCACATCGATAAATGCAATTGTGGTGACGCACGAGCATTCAGACCATTGCAAGGGCGTCGGCGTGGCCGCGCGGAAGCTGAAGTGCCCCGTTCACGTCAATGTCGAGACACTTGGCTTCATCGCCTCGAAGCTGGAGAACGTCGGCAGGAGACAGATCGTGCTCACGAAGGCCGGTGAGTCCTTCATGATCGAGGACCTGGAGTTCACCCCCTTTCCGGTCCCGCATGACGCGGTGAATCCCGTCGGCTACGTAGTCCGGACGAACGGCCTCAAGGTGGGCGTTGCGACCGATTTGGGATATCCCACCAGCGTCGTAAAGCATTCACTGAAGGGCTGCAGAGCGCTCGTGCTCGAGTCGAATCACGACAGAGAGATGCTATTGAATGGTCCCTACCCATTTGATCTGAAGCAGCGAATAGCAAGCAAGCGAGGTCATCTATCGAACGACCAATCTGCGGACCTGCTATCCGAGGTCATCCATGATGCGCTCGAGGTAGTGCTTCTCTCGCATATCAGTCAGGAGAATAACACCCGCGAGCTGGCCTTTAGCGTGGCCGCGAAGACCCTGAATGAACTCAATCGTCAGGATGTCACGATTGCAATGACCTATCAGGACCGCCCCAGCGATCTGGTTTCGATAGAGTAAGTCGATCGGCCAGGCGGCTACCCGGGTTTTTCCACAGCGGCTCATGGTCCATAGGCTTGGCCTTTGGCCGGCACCTACGGCTACCCATGGTATGCCCCGTCGGGGCATTCAAAGGCATCAACGCATATTTATTCGAGTTGACATCGTCCCCCAATCGAGCTTGAGATGGCCTACCTACAATTTTGAGTCAGCCGGCGGCTACCAGCCCATCGAATCAGAGCTCTGCTGGCTCGTCATCTTCCTCGGGCGTGTCCTCGAGCGGGATGCTCATCTGCCTATCCCGAGAGAAAAGCGATCTGTTCTCTATCTCCGAGATTGCGTGCATAACTGCACGAAACCTGGTGACGACCTCTCCGTCCTGCCTGACGAGGAGAAGAACCGGCCAATGTGAGCTCACCAGGCCGTAGAATGCGGCCTCTGCGAGTCCCTTTGCTGTGGACACATTATAGTATTTGAATGGGATATTACGGTCCTGCAGCCGTGATTTGGCGTCTGCACATTTTGGGCAGGTCGAACTCCCAAAGACTTTGAGTATCGGTACTCCAGTATAAGAATCGTATGACATGGTCTCCAAACTCTCCTCCTTCACCGGATAAACTTAGTGAATCTCGTGCCGAGTTGTCAACCAGTCCATCAATGTGGATTTGACCTCAGATTGTAGGTAGATGCCAGAGTTCGATTATCGTCGATGAGCACGATCGATACAACGCCGCCCTTTAGGGCGACACGTGAATGGCCCCACGTTTCAACGTGGGGTAACGAGCCATCGACGACCTCTACCTCCTCCTCGCGTCAATCGCTCCGCGATTGACGCGAGGAGGAGGTTTTGCTTTGGCTTCCGCGAATCCGTGGGCTTGGCCTTCGGCCTGCACTCCACGGCTACTCACATGATGCCCCGCTGGGGCATTGGCTGAGCAAACCAGATCAATTTGGATGGTAATTCACTGAAATTAACACTGGCCCCGAATTACCTTCAATTTTGAGTTGCCCCTAGACTATTGTCAGTGTCTGCCGCGAATGGGGCCTCACGCGCAATCACCCTTATGAGCCGCCTTTTGGTTGGCAACTACAGCCTCGTAGCGGGGGTCATCTCTCCAGGCGTGAGATTTTCTTCTTGACCTGCTCAGTCAGGTCATCAAGGAATGAAGTGGCCTGCTCCGATTCCATTCCGGAGATCTTGTCGGCCAGCACTTCCGAGAATTCTGCCTTATTCTGGGTGTTGCCGGAGTCAGAGGCCGCTTCTTCTGCGGTGCCGCCCTCCAGAGGCATGGTAGGCCCGATGTCTGCCAAGAGGTTCACCGAGTCGGCGCCCACACCGACAATCAAAGTCCTTCCCAGAACCTCGACAACGGCGATGTACTTCCTCTCGACGATGTGCGTGACCGAAAGAACGGTCGCGATCCTTCCCGAGCCGAAGCGCTTACCTCGCATGAACTTCTTCATGCCGAATCCCAGCAATATGATCATTCCAATGATAACCAGAAGGACGATAAACATCCGTATCGAGAGGCTTGCGAATGATGGCTCTTCGGGGGGGCTGGTCCCTGACGGCGGGGGAGAAGAGAGACCTCCCAATTCCCGGTCTAGATAATCCTCTTGGCACAGGACGGGGACTCCGCAGGCGATGAAGCAAAGGAACGCAAGAATCGCAATTGCGGTGATCGGGCGGCTCATGTCCCTTGGGGGCTTCCGGAGTGAGGTGCTAAATGCCATCCTGAGCCCCGATCAACCGGCAAAAGGATTGACGATTTCTGCAATACGCAGCCCGTAGGTATCCTCGATAACCGTTACATCCACCTTGCCGAAGATCGAGCCATTTACATTCAAGTCGAGGCTCTCGCCAACAGGCCGATCGAGCTCTATAACAGTGCCGACTCTCATCTCGATAAGCTCTCTGATTGTAATCGTAGCATCGCCGAGCATGACGCTGATGCGCACGGGTATATCAGCAAGGAATTCTATGTCTGCCTTTGAATCATTTGTTTTGCCAAGGGCCCCGGAGAGTGCATTCTTCTCGGAAATATGCAGAGTCTTCGACATCAAGCTTCTCTCTCGCAATAAGCCTCGGGGCAGATGCCCTGTGACTCGTGACTATCCCGGGGATATCTAATTGGATACCGCGCCCACTTGGGCAAATGACTCACATCCTCGTGCATCGTGCGGCGGTCACCTGTCTGAAAGCCTTTACAATATCTGGAAGTCGGTGAAGTAAACGGAGGTAACGACATTCCGGAGATTCGGCAGTTTGTCCAGCGCGCTCTTTATGTCTTCTTTGAGCTTCATCTTTCCATGTTTAGTCGAGATCGTCTTCGAGCTCTTGGAGGACAATACGGTCAGGATCGCATCTCTTACCTGTGTCGATTTGTCCTTCAGCAGCTGTTCGTGATCCACGGCGCCATATCCCAGTGCGATGCTTATCTTGAGGTAAGAGCTGTTATCAGCCAGATTCACCACGAAAGGTTGCAGCTCAACGGTTCCTAATTCCTGGACATCGCCCTGGCTAGCTGAGCTACTGTCCCCCTCGGTACCGCTCGATTGGGAGTCCTTCGAGCCACCAGAATCAGCAGATTCAGAACCCATGGTGAGCCACCACCAGACACCCAACCCAGCGCCCGCGAAGGCGACGAGTAGAACGAGAAGGAGTATGAGGATCTTGACTAGGGATATCTTCTTCTTGACGTTCGCTGGCTTCTTTTGGCCACCCGATTCTTTGGCCTGCGCAGTGTCATCAGCCACGATTATCCTTCCCCATTAATGTGTTAGATAAATACCAAATTCTAAGATAGCAGGTGGATGTCCCGGAAGCAATTGCATTTATCTACTCTTCGTATTTGCGTTGTCCAAGTATGATTGCATCAATGCGTACCAGAAGGACTCCTCGTCCGGCGGATTCGTTATGAAGACATCCACCCGGCGATTGGCTTTCCTCTCGTCCTCGCTTGCCTCTTCAGGATAGACCGGATTGAACTCCCCGAAAGCGCCAATTGAGGCTCCATGGGGCGTGAACGACTTCTCCTCCAGTATGACCTTGAGTACATTCTCTGCCCTTCGACCGGATAGCTGCAAGTTGGAGTCATAACCACCGCCGGTAACTGGCGAGCGGTCTGTGTTCCCCTCGACACGCACCGTCTTAGCAAGCCGAGTTGCGAGAGCTGCTATTCTGTGTAATAGGGAGTGAAGCCTCTCTTCGACCACACTCGAGCCCGACGCAAACATCACGTCGGAAGAGATGGAGACCTTGATCCCTCGCTCGTTCCTGGACACATCGACCGAATCGTCGAGCTTCTCAGTTGTTATGAACTGCTTCATCTCATCGATGGCGGCCTTGATCTCGTCCCGTTTGTTCTTGAGTTGCACGCTCTCCACCCCCCCCGATGGCGGATTTCCCTCCCCCATCGAGCCTATGTCGAGAACCGTGAACTCATTCTGAAGAGCCTGAAGTGCGCGATTCAGATTATCGCTGTCCGTCGAAGCCATTGAGAATAGCAGGACGAAGAAAGTCAGAAGCAGCGTCATCATGTCCGAGAAGGTAAGCATCCAACTCTGATCGGCGCCGCCCTGGGCTCCTTGCTTTTTCTTCCTAGACATCTTCTGCGCCTTCGTCGTCAACCAAATCCTCGACATTTCCAATATCAATCAGCATGGTCACCCTTCGGTTGAATTTCTCCTCTCCATCCTTGGCCGAGAGCGGATTGAACTCCCCGTAGCCATAGCTCGCGAGTTTCCCCGGAGACACTCCGGCCTCAATCAAGAAATTCGTGACCGCCTCGGCTCTCTCGATTGAGAGCGCCCATCCCGATGGAAAACCCGAGGCCGATATCTCCGATGCATCACAGTGTCCCTCGATGATGGCATGGCTCTCTGCATCTGCTATCAGTTCTGCAACCATCGTCAGAAACTCGGCGCTCTCCTGCCTTAGACTGGCTGATCCTTCGTCGAACAGCACCCGCTCTGCCGTATCAATCCTTATCCCCTCCGAGCTATACCGAATACGAATACCGTGGCGCTTCTCGCAGTATTTTTTGAACGCGCGCAGCTTCTCGATCATGGACTCTGATGCTTCCCGTTTCGCCTCTTCCTTTGACCTCTCGACTGGCAACATCCCACGGTCAGTGAATAGCCCAAGTCCTCCGGATATGCCGAATGTGCCTCGCAGCGACCCAATCGCCTCCTTCGTTCGCGTATCGTCAAATGATGAATAGGCCACAAGGAGAATGAAGAACGCGCACATGAGTATGATGAGCGAGGTAAAAAGCGGGACCCAACCGGGGAGCTCTTTGGATTCTTCTTCGGCCATATTGCGCTCCTAAATCAGAGGCGTGAATGCTTCGGAGTATGCACGGCCTCGCCGTAGTCCGACCGCCGCATCTCTAGCCTCATCCAATTTATTCGAAGGATGTGCCGCGCGCCTTGGGCGAGAGGAAGGTATTCAGCTTCTGCTCGACCAAACGGGGGTTGTCCCCGCTCTGAATCGACATGATTCCCGAGACGATCATCTCTTTGCGCAGCCTCTCCTCCTGTGACCTCTTCTTCAGCTTCGCAGCAAGAGGGATGAAGATGAGATTGGCCATCAGCGCGCCGTAGAATGTAGTGATCAATGCCACGGCCATCGCGGGGCCGATCGAACTCGGGTCGTCCATCGATTGCAGCATCAGGATCAGACCTATCAGGGTGCCGACCATCCCGAATGCAGGTGCATATCCGCCCATCGCGTCTAGTATCGAGGCGCCGGCCTTATGGCGATCGGAGACGTAATCCATTTCGGTCTCGAGTATCTCCTTCACCAATTCCGCCTGCGTGCCGTCAACCGCGAGACTGATGCCCTTCTTCAAATACTCATCGTCGATCTCTTTGGCCGCGCTCTCCAGAGAAAGCATTCCATCCCTTCTGGCCTTCTGAGAGAAGGAAACCAGTTGCTCCACCAGATCCGTAGGGGGCTTCACTTTGACAAAGACCGCATTCTGGATCACGCCCGTCAGACCGATCATGTCGCTCAACGGGAAGCTAATCAATGCTGCGCCGACTGTGCCACCCGCGACGATCAGCAGCGACGGAACGTCGATGAATGCACTAACGGAACTCCCCATCCCAAATAGGACCAGGCCGCCACCGACCAGAAGTCCTACGATTGTAGCTAAATCCATTGCGTTGAGTTTCGCCTACCTTTCAACTCTTCCATCCTATCAAGGAATAAGATAAGGCAATTTAATTGCGCCAATACGTATCGTAATCATTAGGCCCTTTCTTAACCTTTGCCATCACACAAGCAACCGAATTCACAAATTGCTTGTTAAATGAGTGTAATCCATGAACTCATCAGAATAGGCAAAATGATCCGCAGGACCGCGCAAGATGCCCGTCGTATTGAAGGAATTCCGAGTCTCCACAAGAGGCTTCACTGATATTATCGATGTCACCGACAAGGTGAGGGCCGCTCTCTCCGAGAGTGGTATCAAGAGTGGCTTGGCAACTGTATGTGTGGCTGGTTCGACGGCTGGCATATCCACAATCGAATACGAATCTGGCGTTGTCCGGGACCTCAAGGACGCAATAGAGCGCATCGCTCCCTCTAACATTCCATACAATCACGACATGCGATGGGGCGATGGGAACGGATTCTCGCACGTCAGGGCAGCCCTCGTCGGAAGTTCCTTCTGCGTCCCATTTGACTCCGGACATCTTGTGCTGGGGACCTGGCAGCAGATCGTATTGCTCGACTTTGACAATAGACCTCGAGACCGTAGAGTCTTCGTTCAGATCGTGGGAGAGTGATTTAGGAACCGGCACCGTTTCACTCGGTTGTATCTTCGAGGAGCCTCGATTAGATGTGTGTTTATTCTTGCATCGTCCTCGGATTGATCGGTTGATTTGCACCTTCGATTGTAGAAAGTAATATATCCTAGGGAAAGGAAGCAGGCGGGCGCCCAATCGACTCTTGGGTCTTCGAGCTTGACTAGTAACCAAATGGAGCAATTGCGAATGAGTAGTGATAGGAGACAGGAGGAGAGAGAGCCTGCCTCCGATGATATTCTCAGAACCTATTTGCGCGAGATATCCGAGACTCCTCTGCTGACAAAAAAGCAGGAAGTCGAGCTCGGAAGACGCGCCAGGAGGGGAGACAAGGAGGCAATGGAGCAGCTCGTTCGCTCCAATCTGCGCTTCGTCGTCTCACTTGCCAAAAAATATGCGAACAGCGGCGTTCCTCTTCTGGACCTCATCAATGAGGGCAACATAGGATTGATCGAAGCCGCAAAGAAATTTGATCCCGAGAAGGCTAACCGCTTTATAACCTATGCCAAATGGTGGATACAGCAGGCCATAAGGTCTGCTCTTGCCGCGCAAGCAAGCGTAGTTAGACTGCCTACAAAGCAGCGACTGAGACTCCAGACGATAAAGAATGCCTATGAGGAATTGAGGAATAAGCTGGACAGACCGCCTCAGCCGAGCGAAGTGGCAAGACACATAGGTCTCACAGAGGCCGAGGTCGAGGTCCTATTGAGGGCATCTGCTGACGCAGTCTCGATCGAGTCGTCAAGCGAACAGGGCAGGGATGTCCTTCAGTCTGATCTCGACGACGAGGAGACATACGGAGAGAGCGAGATAGAACGCGCGCTCATACTTCAGAGCTATACTGATGTGTTACAGGAGCTGATTGAGAAACTAAGCAACCAGGAGCGCAAGGTGCTGACGCTCAGGTTTGGCCTTGTAGATGACGAGAAGAGGAGCCTCGAGAGCATCGGACAGGAAATGAATCTGAGCCGCGAGCGAGTCCGCCAGATCGAATCCATGGCGCTGCGCAAAATCCGTCAATACGCCAAAGAAAAGCGACTCAGCATTATCCTCAATTGATTGCTCTGGTTGCCCGACCGTGAGTGGTCTTTAATGAGATTGCCAATCGAGCCCTGCGCCCATCCTGCATATCTTGCTCATCTCGCCATAAGCTCAGCCGTTCTACCTTTTATTACGCTTGAGTCGTGTGTCTGGAAGGTGATAGCATCACGGCGTGGAGACTGAGATTTGAGGATTGCACTTATTTCGCCCTATTCCGATATATTCACTCCCGGCCTGAGGAGCATTTCTGCATACCTTCGGGCAAATGGGGTGGATACAAGGCTGATCTTTATCCCGAACCTATACGTGCACAGGGTGCTCGAGGAGTTTCTGGAGCCATATAATTCCGATGTCCTAAGAGGGGCGACAGAGCTTTGCCGAGATGTCGATATCGTCGCGGTCTCCCTATCGACCAACCTCTACAACCGCGCCGTTCAGCTGACCTCATATCTCAAGAAGAGAATCGATGTTCCCTTTGTGTGGGGAGGTATTCACGCAACGATAAGACCAGAGGAATGCCTCGAACACGCGGACATCGTCGTGATTGGCGAGGGCGAGGAGACCATGCTCGACATAGCGAAACGCCAGGCGGATCCCGCGGCGTGCATGGAAATTCCTAACGTCTGCATAAAGACGAATGACGGCATAAGGAAGAATCCCGTCAGGCCGCTTATCCAGGACCTGGACAGCCTGCCGGCACCCGACTTCGACAATCCCGACTATAACGTGTTCGATCCCGATGTCGGCAAGTTCGTCGTGCCCGATCTGAGGATGCTATTGAGACTCCATGGGAAGGGACCATCGCATGGCAAGAACTACCAGAAGTATCTTGCGATCACGACCAGGGGCTGTCCGTTCAGCTGCGCCTATTGCGTCAATGATGTCCTGGTGAAGCTCTATGGCAGGAAGGGCTATATTAGACGCAGAAGCGTCGAAGCGATCATATCCGAGCTCCAGGCCATAAGGAATCGCTACGAGTTCATCAATCGGATCGTTATTTTCGACGACTCATTTCTCGCAGGACCGACCGAATGGATTGAGGGCTTCGCGGCCAGATACAAAGAGAGCATCAACCTGCCGCTCTTCTGCATGTCCAGCCCCAGCAATCTGTCGAAGAGGAAGCTGGACGCACTCGTCGATGCGGGATTGACCACGATTCAGGTCGGCATCCAGACGGGAAGTGACCGCATTAACGAGATATACAATCGCGCCGCAAAGAATGCTGACGTTGTAGAGGCGGCCGAATTGCTCAATGGCTATGCGGATCGGCTCCGCCCGCTATATGACATCATAGTCGATAATCCGTATGAGACGCACGCCGACCGCATGGAGACCGTGAA
Organism: Candidatus Coatesiibacteriota bacterium; assembly: GCA_016929465.1. Lineage (GTDB taxonomy): Bacteria > B130-G9 > B130-G9 > B130-G9 > B130-G9 > JAFGIT01. The sequence continues at coordinate 13,833 of JAFGIT010000329.1, forward strand.
GCTCATGATGAAGATTAAGAAGCCCTTCAGCATTCAGCTATTCTCGCTAACGATGTTCCCCGGGACCGAGATCTGCGAGCGGGCAAAGAGGGACGGCCTGGTCGAGGACGAGATGAAGGAAGTCTACAACAAGTTCTACATGGAGCCGGACGGCAAGTTCACGACGCTGTTGCTGTCACTAGTAAACCGTGGCGCCCCATCGTGGCTTATGCGCCTTCTGACTCGCGATTCGGTTTCGAGGCTGCTATCCGGACTCTGGCTGGGACCGATGTATAAGGCGTTATATGTGCTCAATCTGAAACTGGGCTCGCTGAAGGACAGAGTCACCCGTCGCGTGTGATGCGCGTCGTGTCACGGCTTGTCGCTGTCCAATTTGTTCCCCTCCCTCTACATCTTCGGGCAGACACAAGGCCGGCCCCTACGGGTAGTATGAACGTCGCGTCCATTCAGTCCATCGCGTCCATTTTGTCCATATAGACAGCCTTCGAGGCCTGCAATTTTGGATCGCACTCATACGCCCATCATCGCTTGAGCGGAAGCCCCATATAGTGTTAGGATCGGGGCATGGAGGTTAGGATTTGAGAGTCGCACTTATTTCACCGTATTCGGATATATTCTCGCCTGGTGTGCGGAGCATCTCCGCATATCTGCGCGCGAATGGCGTCGAGACCAGGTTGATCTGTTTCCCCAATCTATACGTTCAGCGTGTTCTCCAGGAGTTTCTCGAGCCGTACAGCCCCGAGCTGCTGGATGGGGTTGCACGGCTCTGTCAGGACGTCGATCTCGTCGCAATATCGCTCATGACCAACCTCTTCGAGCGGGCGATCCAACTCACGTCATACCTCAAAGAGCACCTCTCGGTGCCCATCGTCTGGGGAGGGATCCATCCGACAATCCGGCCTGAGGAGTGCATCGAGCATGCGGACCTGGTCGTGATGGGCGAGGGCGAGGGGGCGATACTCGAACTCGCCGTGCGCGTCGCCAATGGTTACCCGGTCGATGGTCTAGAGAATATCTGCTCCCGCAACTCGAACGGGATCAGGAAGAATCCCGTCAGGCCGCTCATACAGGAACTCGACAGCATCCCCCCGCCGGACTTCGACAATCCCGACTACCATGTCTTCGACCCAGAATCTCGCAAATTCGTCGTTCCCGATCTCAAGATGATGATGCGCCTTCACGGCAAGGGTCCTCTCCACACCAAGGGTGAGCTCAACTACCAGACGATCACGACGCGCGGATGCCCATTCAATTGCGCTTATTGCGGAAACAGCGCCCTGATCAAGCTCTATGGCCGCAAGGGTTATCTGAGAAGAAGAAGCGTGGATAACATCATCTCGGAGCTCGTGACAGTGAAGGGCCAGATGGATTTCATCAACAGAGTGTGCTTCTTCGACGATTCCTTCCTCGCGGGGAGCACGAAGGAGATCGAGGAGTTCGCCGGGAAATACAAGGCCAAGATCGGGCTTCCGCTTTTCTGTCTCTCCAGCCCAAGCAATATAACGCCGGAGAAGCTCGACCCGCTCGTCGATGCTGGCCTCACGGCGATCCAGGTCGGCATCCAGACAGGAAGCGACAGGATCAACAGCATTTACAACCGCACCGTGAAAAATGAAGCGGTTCTGAAGGCGGCCAAGCTGATAAACCACTATGGCGACAGGTTGCTCCCGCTTTATGACGTTATCGTCGATAATCCGTATGAATCGCCCTCTGACGGCCTCGAGACGGTCAAACTGCTGATGCAGCTCAAGAAGCCCTTCACGGTCCAGGTGTTTTCGCTGACGCTCTTTCCGGGGACAGAGCTATACGACCGCGCCAGCAAGGACGGCCTGATCAAGGACGAGACCAAGGAGATCTATGACAAGTTCTACATGGAACGAGAGGGCAAATACTCGACCCTCTTGATGGCCCTGGTGAACCGCGGCGCCCCGAAGTCGCTCATGAAATTCCTGACCAGCAAATACGTAGCAAGACTGCTTTCCTCATCCTGGTTGGGGCCGATATATAAACTGCTCTATATCATTAACGAGAAATTGAGTATTGCCAGAGACAGAATTGCCCATCGATCTGGCTGAATGGGAGATTGAGCCGCACCCCGCGGAGAGGGGATTGCTGCTCGATGGCCCTGCACCCAGGATCACGCTGATCTCACCCTACGGAGATATCACCTGCTTCGGGATAAGGCTCCTGGCCTCCTGTCTCAAGCAGGCGGGCTTCAACGTCAGGATGATCTTCCTCCCGGTCTCCAGCCTCGAGTGTCGCGGCGACATCCCTTCGAACATCTATAAATACCCAAGGGCAGTGCTGGAGCAAATAGCCGAGCTCTGCGTCGGCTCCCTATTCGTAGGTGTCTCATTCATGACGAACTACTACGACCGGGTGACCCAGCTCTGCAAGTTTTTGAAGCACAACCTCGACATACCGGTCGTCCTGGGCGGAATCCACCCCACTCTCGAGCCGGAAGAATGCGCCGCATTCGCCGATTATCTCTGCGTCGGAGAGGGTGAAGAAGCGATTGTCGAACTTGCGGTCAAGTTGGCGAGGGACAACGGGGCAGGGGAGATCAGGAACATCTGGCCGACCGAGGACGGTGCGCCGGTCTTCGGCCCCCTCAGACCGCTGATCAGGAACCTCGACTCGCTGCCGTTTCCCGATTACGACCTTAGCGACGACCACGTCCTTTTCGACGACGACATCATCAGAATGACGCCGGACCTTCTGCAATTCTTTCTCCAGGAGGGGCCCGTCAAAACGGTGACCGGGGGCTCCTATTACATCACGCTGACGAGCAGGGGCTGCAAATTCAACTGCACATACTGCTGCAACACCGCACTCAGCAAGATGTATCCCGGCGAACCCTGGCTGCGATACAGATCGCCCCAGAACATCGTCGATGAGATAGCCGGGATCGCCGAGAGAATGCCCTTCGTGGGCTCGGTGTTCTTCTGTGACGACTCTTTTCTGGATCGCGGCGTATCGGAGCTCGACCGCTTCCGGGAGCTCTATAGGAAGCACGCCGGATTGCCCTTCTTCTGCCTGGGGACCCCGCTCGGGATCACGAGGGAGAAGATGGAGATACTGACCGACGCGGGGCTCAGATATATCCAAATGGGCATCCAGACCGGAAGCCCCAGGACCGCGAGGCTCTACAAGCGGAGAATCGAAAACGACAAGCTGCTCCAGGTTACCGACATACTTCATGATTTTGCAGATAAGACGCTGCCGCCGCGATATGACGTGATAGTCGATAATCCCTTCGAGACGAGCGAGGACGTTGCGAAGACGGTCAGATTGCTATCGAAAATCAAGCGGCCATATTTCATCCAGTACTTCTGCCTGACACTGCTCCCTGCAACCGAGCTATTGAGGCTCGCAAAGGAGGAGGGAATAATCGAGGACGTCATCGCCGAGGTCTATAGAAAGCAGCTGTTCAACAAGCGAAAGACCTACCTGAATTCGCTTCTGTATCTCCTCAATACACCTTTTCCTCCTTTTCTGATAAGGTGGCTCTCGACGAAGCCCTTCAGGCTCTTCTTCGACAGGCGCTGGTTCGAGCGAATGATGGGGCTTATCGTCCGGCTCGAGACGAGGCTGCTCGGGGCACCAAGCAAAGGTATTAAAGGAATCTTGAGAAGGAAATGAAAGTCACTCTGATATCTCCATACCTCGACGTGATCGCGCTTGGCATTCGGGGCATTTCGTCATTCCTTAAGGCAAACGGCCACGAATGTGAGCTCATCTTTCTGCCAGACCACAAGTCGCTCCTGAAAGACGATCCCCACTTCGAAGAGCGCTATCCCGACGGTCTCATGGAAGATGTGGTCCAGGCCTGCTCGGAGTCTGACGTGGTCGGAGTCTCACTCATGAGCAACTACTTCGACAGGGCAGCGCAGATCACGAAGTCGATAAAGGCCGAGCTGAAGGCGCCGGTCGTTTGGGGAGGCATACACCCGACCGTCATTCCCGACGATTGCCTGAACCACTGCGACATCGTCTGCGTGGGCGAGGGTGAGTATCCGATGCTGAACCTCGTCAGGGCGATGGAGAAGAAAGAGGACATCCGCGGCATCAAGGGGTTCTTCTTCAAGGAGAACGGGAAGGTGATCAGGAACGAACTCGAGCCGCTTTTGCTCGACCTCGACAGCCTGCCCTTCCAGGACTTCGACTACGTGGACCACTACACGATCGGCAAAGACGGCAAGAGTCTGGTCCGCATGGACTACGAGATTCAGAAGGACCTTTTTGTGAACGGCCTACGTCTCGGCAAGGGCCTATGCTTCTACCAGACGATGACCACACGCGGCTGCCCCCACGCCTGCTCATACTGCTGCAACTACGCCTTCCGAAAGCTATTCCCCGGGCAGAAGATATTAAGACGCCGTAGCGACGAGAACGTGATGCAGGAGCTGGAACTCGTAAAGGAGAAGATGCCATATATCGAGCTCATCGCATTCTCGGACGACTCGATGACCGCAGTCACCGAGCAGGTTATGAAGGAGTTCTGTGAGGAGTATAAGCGGCGCATTGACCTGCCCTTCTTTGTGCTCGTCAGTCCACCCACGGTGACCGAAAAGAAATGCGAATACATGGTCGATGCGGGGATGCACGTCGTCGAGATGGGCATCCAATCCGGGAGCGATTCCACGAACAAGATGTATCGCCGTTCGATTTCGAACGAACAGGTCGTCCGCGCCGCCGAGATTCTGAATATTCACAGGGACCGGATATACCCGCCCGTCTATGACGTGATCCTGGACAACCCGTTCGAGGTCCGCTCAGATGTGCTGAAGACGATACGCCTTCTATTGGAGCTGCCACAGCCATACATCATCCAGTTCTTCTCGCTGACCTTCTACCCCGGGACTGAGCTCTGGGATCGGGCCAGGAAAGAGGGCATTGTCGAAGACGCAATCGAGAACGTCTATCGGAAATACTACCACGAATTCAAGAAGTCTTTCCTGAACTTCCTGGTACTCGCGATCCACAACCGCCTCCCGAAGCCGCTGATAAGAATTCTCTCGAACTCGACCGTGGCCGCCATCCTCGACAGCAAGCCACTCAAGCCGTTCTGGAAACTCGCCTACAGGCTCCTCACGGGACTGAAGCGGTTGATGGGGAAGTAGCGTATATTCGAGCCCGGGGGCGGGAGAGGCCATCCCAATGCTCGGATTCGCCAGGATATCTTCATCCTATTCCCCCCTTTGACCTCCTTGACCCCTTTGACCCATTGCCCTGTTATTCCCCCTACACTTCCAGAATCGCGTCGAGCTCCCCCAGCATCCTCGCTTCTGGACAATTCTCCGCTATGAACGCGCGGTGCTGATGGGGTGTGGGGAGGTGGTCCTCGAGGATGGTGCGGGCGTCGGCGGGGGTGTTGAATAGGAAATTCTCTGGGAAGAGGTTCTTTGCGCCCTTCCAGGCACGGATGAGCGGCATCAGTCCCGCGGCCATCGACTCCGCGAGCGTGCAGTGGACGCCCTCGCTCAGGCTGCAGGAGAGGAAGTAGTCCTTGTCTGCGAAGAA
>JAFGIT010000330.1 GCA_016929465.1 Candidatus Coatesiibacteriota bacterium
GGCATGCCCCCCACCCAGAGGCTCAACACGACTATTAAGCGAATGGTATAGACGCATCACAGGGAACATGCAAGGGAACATACAAGGGAACATACAAGGATGAATAGGCCGGCAACCGCCCCTTGCTTTGGAGTGCGGTCGACTAGGGGCCACTTTCCCTCGTCGCGGCTTGATTCGCCGGATGCCCTTGATCGTCGTTCTGAATTTCAATACGATGCTGTTGAATATCTAATCGCAAAACCGGATTGAGCATTGATGAGATAATCAGACAATAGGAGTCTTCAGATGCCGCGACGCATATTCCCGTTTCCTGGACACTTGATCTCGATGACAGCACCCGATCACGGCGGCTCTGAGAGCCTCAGGGACCGCATCAACTGGGATGCGACACCAGTCCAACTGGCGCTCGATAAGATGATGGAATTCAAGCCCCTGGAGCGACCGAAATGGGCAAAGGAGGAGACAGCCAAAATCGCGGAATCCGTAGATGGTCATTTCAGGGGCGGGAAGCCGACCACGGAGAATTGGTTCGATTCCGCAGAGCTCTTTGACGCCGCCTATATCCTTGCGGGCAGATTCTCTGCCGATAGCGAAGATGCGCGGAAATATTCGGACTTAGCCCTTCACGCCGCGAGGCTCTCTGTCGAGCAAGACCGCGAAACCGTCAGCATGGCATTCGGCTTCCCGAAGATTAACGAAAGCCCGACGCGGGAATATGTCTGCGGGGAGTTGCTGAAAATCTTTCGAGATGACCTTAAGACCGCCCCTCATCCGGCGATCCCGCTATTCAACATATATTGTGTCTATCAGAATTTGGGCGATGCAGATCTCGCTCATGAGTCGCTCGAAAAGGCACACGACCTCTGCCCGCTAGACTCCATGATTGCACCTTACATGATTCGTTACCTGGAGGGCATCGGCGACTTCGATCGTGCAGACAAGATTCATGATGAGGTCTTTGGCAGAAGGCCCACTGAAGAGACGCTGGGGCTTTCTCATGATGCGAGCGAGGCGGAGCGAAGCGCAGAGCGCTTCCGTCGAGAGCGTAAGCCCGAGCAGGCCCTGGAGGCACTCGGACGGGCATGGGCGATATTCGAGAAGATTGAAGAGATGCGGCGAAATGGGCGCGTCATAATTCCTCCGACTATAGGTCTCAGTCGAAATCGCGTCGCAACGCTCATTGGCCTAATCCACTCTGAAATGGGAAATCTCGAACAGGCGATCAAGTGGTTGACGACCATTTCCTCAGGCGCTACGGCTATCAAGTTGCACTGGCCGAGAAACTCGTCGATGAGCCATCCGCAAGGGACGAGGTCATTCGCTACCTCGAGACCGCGAAGCTATACGGTTCCCGTGATAGGAAAGCGAGAGCGGAGGAACTGCTTCGGAAGGCTGAGGGTTGAAGGCTGAAGGATGAATCCAATGCGGATCCAAAAGGCCATATATTTGGGTAAGTACATCTGGCCTTGAAGGGGCAGGAAACGGATTGATTAGAGGCGGTGTCAAGCCACCACGAGTGAAAGCGGCGTCGAGCCACCGCAGTCCAGAGTGCCCTCGAATTCTGGTTGATTCCGGGCGTCCCGGGCTATATAGTTATTGTGGGAATATCGCGCTGGATTGCATAGGGGAATGGTATGTCGCAAGGCAGGGCGCTTGAGTATTTCGCCGAGCTGCACACGCTTGTAGAAGCGGCGATACGAGACCGGCTCTTTCACGGCTCAGTCTTTCTGGCGAAACGCGATAGCGATTGGATTCTACATCAGGCCAAGGGCTACATGGATGTGGATTCCAGGCAGAGGCCGATGGATGAAGAGGTCATCTTCGACGTCGCATCACTGACGAAAGTACTCGTAACAGCGCCATCAATAATGATACTCCGCGACGCCGGGCTGCTCGACATAGAGGACCGGGTCGTCGATTACATTCCGGGATTCTGCGAGGGGCTGCGGTCCGAGGTCACGGTCCGCGACCTTCTGACGCATTCGTCCGGGCTCCCGGCATGGGCGCCGCTATATCTCTTCGCCGATGACCGTGATGATGCAATCGACTTCATCAGCCAGCTCCCGCTCGAGAGCCCCCCGGGGGAGGCTATCCGCTACAGCTGCCTCGGCTTCATCATGCTCGGGAAGATCATCGAGACCGTATCCGGGCAGAATCTCGACGATTTCGCGACCGAGCGCATCTTTGAGCCGCTCGGCCTACAGCAGACCTTCTTCAATCCCCCCGACGTGCTGAAGAACCGGGTCGCCCCGACCGAGGATGGCAACAGATACGAGCAGGAGATGGCAGCCCGTTATCTCGACGATTTCGACGAAATCGCGCCGGATGATGGCCCCTTGAGAGAGCGATATGAGCGAGCAAAGGGGCGGCTGGATAAGATGAAACGCTCTGGTCCTATTCACGGGGAAGTTCACGATACGAACTGTCACTTCCTGGGCGGAGTGAGCGGGAATGCGGGCCTTTTCAGCTGCGCTTCGGACGTGATCCGCATGGCGGAGGAGTATATGCCGGGCGCATCTCCCAAGTTCGGGAATACCATTCTCTCCCCCGCGAGTCTCCACCTGATGGCAAGCCCGCATTGCGAGGCTGACGGTCAGAGAAGGGGCCTCGGCTGGCAGCTCGTCGAGGGCACTGCGACGAGCGCGGGGCGCGTATTGTCAACGAACTCGTTCGGGCACACTGGCTTTACTGGATGCAGCCTCTGGATCGACCCGGTGCGGGACCTGTCGATCGTGCTCCTATCGAACGCTGTAAGCCCTTCTCACGGCAGCCAAGGGATGAGGGAATTCCGGCCGAAGTTCCACGACCTGGTCGCGAAGTTCTCCGACTGCATATTCAAGCCTGCGTTGGTGTGAACCCGCTTATTTTGCGGGTTTTATCCGGTTCTTCCTATGCCCTCCCGCCAAGCGCGGGCGATTGGCGGGAGGGGAGGCTTAATTCTGGCGTCCTCGAATCCGTAGGCTTGGCCTTTGGCCTGCGCACGACGGCTATTCACATGATGCCCCGCCGGGGCATTGGCTGAGCGAAACAGATCTATACATGCGTAGATTTGGCCTTCTACCGGCGAAGGGCATTCGTCCGACGCGGCGCTTCGCAGTTTTTGGGATAATGCGGAATCCGAAGGTCATGTCGAGGACCCGGTCTTACCCGAATTCCCCGCCTCGGAATTCCCCGCAGGGGGATTGACACATTTTCTTATCCCGAGTGTTGCTATTGGACGGATTCTGCCGAGTGTGTTTTCGGGCACGGTCACATCAACATTTGTGATAGGAGAAAGAGCATGAAAGCAATTGCCGTTTGCGCAGCAATTGCGCTGGTCCTTGTTGTCTCGACGTTGTCCTCTGCCGAGCCAACGATATCCATAAGTACCGATAGGTCGAGCTATGCGGTAGGCGATACCGTTTATGTGAGCGTTGGCGTTCAGAATCAGACCGAGTCGACTTCTGTCGATCTCTGCATCGGTCTTCTGATGCCCGATGGCGCGATATATACGATGGGGCCGACGGGCTGGGCGTCATCGATAACGCCCTGGGCTGCGGGGCTTTGGATGCCGGGCAGTTTTGGCTTGACCGCGGAATTCGAGTTCGATTTGCCGTCGGTTTTGCCTTCGCCGCCGATAGCTCAAGACGGGGATTACTACTTCGCTGTGCTATGCCTGGATCCCGTGACCTGGGGCTGGGCTAGCAACCTGGGCCTCGCGCCGTTCAACTACAGCTCGGGAGCTCCCTCGATACACATGGTCTCGATCCCGGACGGATCGTTCGTCATGGGCTCGCCTGAGAGCGAGGCCGGTCGGCTCTATGATGAAGGCCCCCAGCGGACGGTGAACGTCTCGGCGTTCAAGATCGCCGACAAGGAGATCACGCAGAAGAAGTGGGAGGAGATCATGGGTTGGAATGACTGTTCGTTCAGGGGTGATGACCTCCCCGTCCATCGAGTCTCCTGGTTCGATTGCGTGGAATTCTGCAATCGCCTTTCGCAGGCGGAAGGCAGGACTCCCTGTTATTCAATGACCATTTCGTCCTATGATGGAAACCATATCTCCTCAGCTGATGTGAATTGGAATCCGAACGCGAACGGTTATCGTCTTCCGACCGAGGTGGAGTGGGAGTATGCCTGTCGGGCGGGAAGCACAACCCGGTTCTACGGGGGAGATTCCGACGCGGACCTTAACGCTATCGGCTGGTTTTACGGCAATTCGGACTCGACGATACACCAAGGCGGCGTTAAGGCGGCAAATGCCTTCGGCCTTTATGATATGAGCGGCAACGTGTGGGAATGGTGCTGGGACTGGCATGATTCTGGCTATTATGGGACGAGGCCAAATCCGGATAGCAATCCGACCGGCCCAGATGATGGAACGCTGCGAGTTTTCCGCGGGGGCTGTTTCATAGATTACGCCGCGAGCTGTCGCTCCGCAGAACGGAACGGGACCAATCCTGGTTCTGTTGACAGCGGGATAGGCTTCCGCGTCGCGATGACGACTGAGTAATCGCTTCCCACTTTTCTGAGTTAGCCTGCGAGGGGCCGGAACTGCCGGTCCCTCGCGTGCCACAGCGCTGCGTCAATTCGTATTGCATTTGGCTGGCAATCGGAGCATTTTCCCATCCAAGAATCTCTATTTGCTGGAGGAAGTTGCCGCTCTCAGAGCGGCAGAAGATATTTGGCATTATTCGATGGAGGGAATAGAATGAAGCCAACCATCATGTGCGTCGTGTTTTTCTCAATTCTCTTCGTGGCGGAGATGGCCTGGTCCGAACCGGTGGTCGAGATCACGACAGACCGAACGGTCTATCAATCCGGCGATTTGATTGAGGTCACTTTGAGCGTGGGCAATCCGGGTGAAGATGTCACGGTCGACCTTTGCGTCGGATTACTTACTTCGGACGGGAGCATCTACACTCTCGGGCCGTCTGGCTGGGCGTTGGCGATAGTGCCCTGGAGCGCGGATTTGCGGATGCCGACCCAATTCGATATGTGTGCTCATTTTTATTTTGGTGTTCCTTCCATTCTTCCATCGCCTCCGATTAATGAGGAGGGGGAGTACTACGTCGCCACGCTTTGCCTGCGTCCGGGCACCTGGAACTGGGCGAGTAACCTCAGCATGTCTCAGTTGACCTATACCGTGGGTGGTTCGATACCGATGAACTCAATCCCGGCTGGTTCATTCCTGATGGGGTCCCCGTCGACCGAGGAGGAGCGAGACACGGATGAGGGCCCACAGCGCACGGTCCATATCTCCGAGTTTATGCTATCTCCTACCGAGATCACCCAGAAGCAATGGCAGGATGTGATGGGCTGGAATGATTCACACTGCAATGGCGATGACAATCCCGTCGAGATGATCACTTGGTTCGATTGCTTGAGTTTCTGCAATGAGTTATCCGAGACGGATGGCTATACGAAGTGCTACACGATCACGAATGCTCAATACAGTGGCAACCGCATGACTTCCGCCGATGTGACTTGCGACTTTGAGGCTGATGGCTATCGTCTTCCCACCGAGGCGGAGTGGGAGTATGCGTGTCGAGCCGGCACTGCGACTCGCTTCCATACAGGTGATTCGGAGTCCGACCTTGCACTAGCTGGTTGGTATGAGGGGAACTCGAGCAACTCGACGTTTGCCGTTGGGCAGAAGCAGTCGAATGCCTTCGGACTCTATGACATGCACGGGAACGTAGCTGAATGGTGCTGGGATTGGCATAGTTCCACATATTACAGCACTCGGCCTGACCCGGACTACGATCCCGTTGGTCCGGACACAGCCTCAGGTGCCCGAGTCGTACGTGGAGGAGGATACAGCGAAACCGTATCGCTCTGTCGCTCCGCCAGTCGCATCCCACGCAACCGAGGTCTGTTTTGGGAATGGGTAGGATTCCGCGTAGCTAGATCGGTCGATTAAGAGTCTAACGTGCCGACGATTCTGATTTGATTTCCTGGAGAAAGGACTGGATATGAAAGTAGCTGCCTGCGTACTTCTTCCATTTCTCGCAATAGCCGCCGCGACAGCCTCGGCTGCACCGACGGTGACCGTCACGGTCAACGGCTCTGAGTATGAATCTAGCGACAGAGTCGAGTTGAGCCTTTCCGCCTCGAATGACCACGAGGCGATGTCTGTCGATGTCTATGTGGGCCTAATTCTGCCAGGAGGCGAGATTTGGTCCACGCAGTGGGATGGCTGGCGGCATCTGATTGAGCCTTGGGTTTCTGACATCTATGTGCCGGAGTACTTCGATATGCCTCCTGCGACGTTCTGGACCTTCGAGCTTCCCTCGGAGCTGCCACCTGTAAAGGATGACGGGGACTATAGCTTTGCGGCGCTGCTCACTTATCCGGGCACATTCGATTGGATATGCAATGCGAGTCTCGCGCCTTTCAGTTATTCGGTCGGATTCACAACAGACATAACGATGTTGCCGATGCCGGCCGGCTCCTTCTTGATGGGCTCTCCCGATAACGAGGTAGGCAGGGACGAAAGCGAGGGGCCGCAGAGGACAGTGAACATCTCGGCGTTCGAGATGTCGGAGACCGAGATCACACAGCTGCAATGGACGGAGGTCATGGGCTGGAATGACAGCCTTCATGACGGCGATGACACTCCCGTCGAGAATATCAGCTGGTTCGATATGGTGTCGTTCTGCAACATATTGTCCGCTGCGAAGGATTACGATCTGTGTTA
>JAFGIT010000331.1 GCA_016929465.1 Candidatus Coatesiibacteriota bacterium
ATGCAACTTACACTAGGGCGGGTCATTTCCGCATTAATGACGAGGGGTACTTGGCCACATCCGATGGCTACAGGCTTTCTCCCCCGATCTCGATAGACGGCGACATCGACAGCGTTCGAGTCTCCGGAGATGGGACGGTGTGGGGCAAGAACTCACAGACTGGCCAGGTAGAGGAATTCGGCCGCCTGCAGCTTACTAAATTCCCGGATCCATCAGCGCTGAAGCCGATCGGCAACGGCAGATACGTCCAGACAAGTTCCTCAGGAAATCCAACATGGGGTGCGCCCGGAACGGGTGGACTCGGTAGCATTGCGTATGGTCAGCTGGAAATGTCGAATGTGGACCTCGTGAGCGAAGTCGTGAACCAGACGCTTGCCCAGCGAGGGGCCGAGGCAAACATCAAGAGCATCCAGACCGGAAACGAGATGGTAGGGAGCGTACTCGACCTGGTCGAGTAGCCGCTTAGGCTGATTCTCTCTCCTGCTCGTCCCTATCTCGATTCCGCCAATCTGTTCCGTCAACACCCTCCTGCATTCTGCGAAGCTCTATACCAGGTATTCTGAGCTTGTCCAGCTCATCGGACATCTCTTTTTCTTTCTTGTCCCGCTTTTCTGCATCAGAACAAGACTGGCTTCTATTCCTTTGATGTCTAGATGCTACCATGCTTCGTCTCCCCTACATACATCTTCAATTTCCTAAAATGTCTAGCACAAGCCCCCACGCCGGTCCCAAGAAAGAGACAATTAGGAGAATCACACTCGCGGTCAAAGACCGATATCCCAATTTGGCTAGATCGGCCTTACGCGCGCTTATATCTGCGTTGACCGTCGCTGCTTCCATCATAGCCAAACTCAATGTCACCAATATTCTCAAATAAGAATGAGGATACAATTTTCCTAATTGCTCTCTGCCTCCGGGTAAGGCCTCAACATGGCCAAACCGAAGAACGAGGATAAAGCTGAATGTGCCGACTCCAAAACCAATAACAGATAGAGCCGTCAAAACGAATGAAATCCAGTAAAGCGCACTAGGCGAATCCATTCTCAACTCAGCGATTTTACATGCCCAATTAGCTGCAAAACCCAACAAGATGAGAGAGCCGGCAAGGTATCTGGATATTTTGGTGTCAATACGCTCAAGTCTTTGGATCTCTCCGTCAAAAATGTATCTGGAATAACCACAGAGCTCTTCCACTTTCTTTATCGAAAGGTCTTTGGAATCACCCTCGAAGTCAGCAGCTACTACAGGCTTATTGCCCGTCATTCGAAAATCACCTCTGCACACATGTGGTCAATATCTCTCTAGTATCAAATTAGGCCATGTATGCGCAAAGATCAATCTGCAGCGTCTGAAACCTCGTTTCAATTGACGGTAATCCCCTTCACGATTGCGAGGTTCGTGATCGCCTGCTCGTAATTCGGCTCAAGAGACAGCGCCGCCTCGAGAAGAGATCGCGCGCGGACGGGATCGCCCAGCTTTAGCGCAGCCACCGCGAGGTTATTGAGCACGGAAGCATTACAGCAGCCTTTCTTTATCGCCTGGGTATAAAGCGTCTCGGCCTCATCGTACCTGCCGGCCATGCTCTTGATATTGCCGAGCGTGCTGTACGCCTCACATAGAGACGGATCTAGCTCAATTGCCTTGCGGGCGAACTTCGTCGCGGTTTCCATCTCTCCCTGCCTGAGCGCGATGGTCGCGAGGTTGTTGTATGGCGATGCGAATTGAGGATCGATCCCAAGAGCTCGCTTGTACTCCTCGATTGCGTCTTTTGACCGACCCATCGAGTCGTAAGTCGTGCCCAGGTTGTTGTGGGCGGAAGCAAGCTCTGGCTCCATCTCGATCGCTCTCTCGTACTCTGCAGCCGCCAACTCATATTGCCCGATCTTGCTATATGCGTCTCCCGCGATGACGTGAATGTAAGGATAGCCAAAATCCACGCCCTGTAGGGATTGATACGACTGCAGCACCGCGTCGTAATTCCCCATCTTCAGATAACATGCCGGAATGTTCATGCCGACCAGAACGAAATTCTGGTCAGCCTCATGCGCGGCCTCGAAAAGCCTCAACGCATCCGAATAGAGACCTGCTTGGAGGTAGATACTCCCGATGTTGTTCAAAACACCCGCATTGCCCTCGCCAAGTGTCTCAGCCTTCAAAAGATGCTCCTTCATGAGCGTAACATTCCCCTCCTCGGCCTCCGCCGCGCCGAGCATGTAGTTGATCTTGCCGAGGACCGCAAGGCTCAACCAGTCGAACCAGGTCTCGTTCCTGTCGATGAGGTCCAGCTTCACCCTTGTGAGCGTCGAATCCGCGCGAAGGGGCTCGACGTCGTTCACGCAGGTAATATGGAAGAGCACGCCCTCCGGAGTCAGCTCGCAACTTGGCGCATCATCGAGCTGGCTGGGAAACTCGTAATAGACCTTCGGTGACTTCGAGAGTCCGAGCTTGCGCTCCGCGGCGTTCCTCATGCTCCAGTTGATCTTGACGTCGATGTCGGGCCTGATTTCTTCCACCGAGTTCAAATACCTCAGGACGAAGGGCGAGGACCACCCAAAAGTGTATATGGTCGCCCCTTCTATGGGGGTATCGAGCATCATTCGGGCGTAGCCCTGCCCGACGGTATGATTGGACCGATTGTTGTGGTAGTAGCCGAGCAACAAGGGAGCAACCAGAATCAATAGTGCCGCCGCAGCAATGGGCACCACAAAAACGCTTCTTTGGCCCAGTCCACGCTTTATCCTCATCGGGGTCCACAAAGCCGCGGCTAAGAAAGTTGAAAATGCAAGAGAACCAGGCAGGAAAAATACCTCGACGTCGGCGACGTCGTAGTTAATGCCCCAAAATACGAAAGGTGCCCACGCAAGTAGAAGCAGCCCGGCGAGGCTTCGCCTTGATTTCAGCATCGAGACAAGGCCGAGAATTGCAGCGAATAGGCCGACGGGAGTCAGTTCCTGATAGAGTGACTTGAGATATTGAGCGAGGTTGGTTAGGACCTCACCCGACGACTGGGTGAACATCAAATTGCCAAACTGCTTGCCGGTCACATGATAAATGAAGGCGTCGAGAGTTCGCGGATTGCCCCAATTCCCCGGAAGCCCAGGAATCAAAGAGCGGATCGGGAGATACAGATACACGCTCCCTCCGAGAACACAAAGGATGCTAGCCGGCAAAACCGAACTGAGCGACAGCCTGCGCTTGGTGAAAGCGAGAACGGAGCCCACCGCCATCACCGGCATGATGAGAACCGTTGAGAGGTGATTTCCGAATGAAAGTCCCACGAGGAACCACGCCATGTAGAAATGCCGCACGCTTCCGCTCTGATAGGTAGAAATCATACAAAAAAGAATCGCACAGATGAGCATCACGTGGAGGGCGTAAACCTCTGAAATAACCGACTGTGACCAGAAGGTAAGCGAGAGCCCGACGGCACCCGCCCCGACGGCAGCGGCACCACTCGGCAACCCGAGGCGTATTCCCGCTCGAAACAGCAAGAAGACTGCGAATGCAGCGCAAACGGCAGAAAACAAATTCATCCTGAATACGATCGCGCCAAACGGAACCAGCATCGCGAAGGCCCTGCCAAGCATCGAGTAGAGCGGGTATCCAGTGGGATGCCCGACGTCGAGCATCCAGGCTACTGAGGCGATCTCACCCGAATCGCCGACATATACTCCCGGGCAGAGCGTCTTGACATAAGCCGCAAAGCACAGGATGGATGTCGCTATCCCGAGCATAGCGGCCATATTCCTCTGATTGAGCCTCCTGGCCAGAATGCCTGAAGCTGAAATGCTAACCTTCCTGGTTCCCATAAATCATCTTCTCAATATTCTTCAGAATCTCTTCAGACTGCGGATGAGCCTGTAAAACAGGCAGCTCGTCCCACTCGAACACGCCGCGATCTGAAAGCCGCAGGGCACGTGAGAGATGCTCTATTGCGAGAGATGGTTCGTGCTTCAGGTAATGCACGACACCCAGGAGATTGTTCAGCTCTCTGCTATCGGGAATGACAGGCTCAATCCTGTCGAGCGTTTTCTGCGCGCCCTCAATGTCGCCCTTCAGGAGAAGAACCTGGGCAAGCCCCATGCTCGCGTCAATATTTATTTCATCGTTTGCAAGTGCTACCTGGAAGGACTTCTTTGCCTTATTCATGTCAGAAGTTGCGACTGCGTAGTCGCCCATTGCGGTCCAGAGATCGGTAGTGACAGGTTGTCTCGGGAGCGCTCTTCGAAGCGCTTCCTCGGCTCGCTCGGTCTGCCCCACCCTCGATAGAATCCTGCCCCTGAGGAGGTCAACGGATGGATCATCGGGCTGAATCCTTGCCAGGCGGTCGCATGTTTCGATGGCCTCCTCATAGCGTCGGGCTCGGAACAGAGCATACGCCAGCTGCATGAGTCTCTCGAAGCTCGCTTCATAGATCGAGATCGATCGCCTAACGTATTCTGTCGCTCTATCATATTGGCTATACTGACAGCATGTCCTCGCGAGAAAAGTCAGTGAATCATCTCCCCTGATATCAAGCCTATCGAGAACATCCAGCCTGAAAGCAGGATCGTCGATGGGTAGTCTCGGGCAGACCATGTGCGGAGAAATCCTCACTGCAGCTTCCATGGCCTCTCGCGACAACTCGAGTTCACGCGCGTCAAAGAATCTCACCCCCGAAATCAAGTAGGATATCGGGCGGAAGACTCTTAGGCGGGGATATATATTCTGAATGAAAAACTCGTCATCCAAGGGCAGGAAGTCGGTGGCCATCTCGGGCGCCGAGAATATCGCCCAGGAAAAGATGTCTGCCGCCTCATCGAACCTCTGAAGCGACGCCAGATAGAATCCCCGATCGAGCATCCTTATGACGTCCTCTGGGGGCAACGGATTGGACGGCAGCGGGTGTATCATCTCGAATATCGGCTCCCTATCCGTGGTCGTCCCGTAGGAGCAAATGAAGAAAGCCCTGTCTGGATATGCTTCGAAGAGCAGTCGGTCTCTTTCCCTGCCCATGTCAATCGCGTAAAGGACTCTATCATCGAATGTCGGTGAGTTGTTGAGATACCCCGCGCTATACGAAAGCGGATCGTCCTCGGTATCCATCAATATGATCGCGTCATGAATACCGAGCCGCTTCACGGCGTCCGAGACCTTGGTGTTGACCGACCAATAGTTGCTCCCAAGCAATGCTGCCCTACGCGGATGGTAGTCAAAAGCGCTTACCAAGACTAACAGAATGACAAACAGCACAGCCGCACGCGCTCCCGCTCTGCCCGGCCCCATTACTCGACCAAGACGAGAAATCCCTCGAACTGTGAGAATGACGAATAGCGGCAAGCAGGAGAACCAATACCGAGCTCCGAAGCAGACGCCATCAACCCAATAGAATATGTGGAAGAAGACAAGCCCGATTGGAACCGCGACAAATGCCCTCTCCCATCTGTCCTTTCTCCTCGACAGAAAAACCAGGAAGAAAAAGAGAAGCGATACCATCGGGAAGCCAAACAGGTTGGAGTTCATCTCATAAAAGTTCTTGGAGAAGTTGTACCAGGCCTTCAACGGCGTGTGGCCGAATGATCCGTAGAGATCGCCCACGTCTGGATGAAATCCGAGTCTGTCCGTGGGATTGCTGAAGTCGAATGGCAATCCAAGCAGCTTCCCGGTGAAGGGATACCGGTAGAGAAGCGTCAGGGCCCCAGCTGGCAAGAGCCCAAGGGCAAACAACGAAAGCGACCTGACACGCTTCTTCTGCTCAATCAGCTCCTTGAGCACGAACGGTATAAGGGCCAGGGCCATAATATATGCCGTCTGCGGCCTGGTATTGAACATCAATCCAAGCGATAGCCCAGCAAGAACTGGGAAGAATATTCTCGGCGACTTCAGTGACTTGACCAGAGAGAGCATGAATAAAGTGAAGAATAAAAGCGCCGTCGTGTGCGAAAGGAATGAAGTGTGCATGTAAAGGAAAAAGGGCGATATAGAAACGAGCAGCGCCGCCGCTTTCGCTGTCATCTGACCGTAGAGCTCGCGAGCCAAGAGGTAGATTAGCAGGAGTGACAGCGCCGCTAGTATCGGCTGCAGCAAAAATTCTGCATTCAGGAGAAGCCCGAGAGCAAGGATGAGTGAGTGAATCGGGAGGTATTTCGCGTGAAGCAGGCCATTCTCCACCGTCAGGAAAGGATACCGGAAGAACTCCAGGTGTTCAGGAGGCGGCACGCCGACCTCGCCCATCGCGAATATCCTCGCCTGGAAGATCAGCACTATGCTGTCCTGAACGTGGGGCACGCCTCCGAGCACATAGACCAACAGCAAGAGTGAAACGCCAAAGACGAAAACCATCGCCAGCGCCACAAAGAGCCTCTCGTCGATGGCACGTATGCGGCGCTTGAGCGTGCCGATGAAGCCGAGCTGAGATACCCATGCCAGCCCACGGCAAAATAGAAGCAGGGCGGGAACGAGGAGCAATAGGCCGTAGAGCTCGACCGTCACGAGCTTCGAAGTCGTTGGGAAGAGCATATCAGGGAGCACATCCGAGCTGCGCAGCACAACGTAACTGCCCCCGAAAATCAGGGCGCCCGCAAACGCGAAGAATGCCTTTATACGATTGACTCCGCTCATGAATATCTCTATTCTAAGATTGCTGCCCGCAACATCAATGAGGATTATATTATCTCATGAAACATCTACTCATAGCGTCACTGATTGTAGCAGTTTTCGTGCCATTCCTTCTAAATTTGTGTTTTGGCGCCGCCTGGGCAGAATTTGGCAACACAAGTGAAGTATCCGCGATCGCCTCGACGAACGTTCTCGGCGGAGCGGACGTGCTCGCCGGAACGAACGGCGGCATCATCCAGTGGCGAGAAGGTGGATTACTTGGGTCGTATGGAGTCCTTGATGGGCTGCCGTCCGGGAATGTCACCGCAATGGCGAACGATCCCGCATACGGACTCGCAATCGGGACGGATAGTGGCGCCCTGCTCGTTTCCACGTCGGGAATCCGCCATTTGGACGCATCCAATGGCCTCGGCGACGACATGGTATTTGACCTTGCATTCGATCCTGATGGCCGCCTGCTGGCTGGAACCCTGAAGGGAATCGCAATCATTGACGACATCGGCGGAATACTCCTGAATACAGACAACGGCCTCCCCGCCGACAGGATTATCTCGGTTCTCGCCGATCTGGACCGGTCCATTTGGGTCGGCACGAGCGGTTTCGGCGCCGCTAATATCGCATCTGAGCGGATTACTCTTCTGACGACCGCCGATGGATTGGCCGGCGATTTCATCTACGACATCGCGCATGATCCAATGGGGAGGATCGTGTTCGCCACCGACGGCGGTGTGTCAGTCTTCGATGACCTCGGGATACGGGGCTTTCGGCCTCCAGAAGATGCGTCCGAAACGGCTATTCTATGCCTGAAAACAACCACGGACAGCGTCCTCTGCGGAGGCCCGGCAGGGCTATTCGAGCTCGCGGGCGATGAATTCCAACGAGTACAGCACGGGGAATGGCTGCAGGATAGGTCGGTTCAGGCGATTACCACCGATTCGGACGGCGTTGTTGTCATCGCGCTCCAGCCATTGGATCC
>JAFGIT010000332.1 GCA_016929465.1 Candidatus Coatesiibacteriota bacterium
CGTCGAACTGGGTGCCGATGATCCTCGCGGAAGAGAAATTCGATCTGGACAGATTCGCCTTCGAGAAGTCGCATCCTGAGATGCTCGCTCTTCTCAGCGACGCACCGGCGAGGTTCGCGCTTTCGGTATTGACTTGCTCGATAACGGTGTCATTGAGCGATGTTCCGAGAAGAGTCGCATCCCTGAGATCGCAGGATATTATCACCGAGTGGTCCATCACGGCGCCCTTCAAATTCGCCCCGTTCAGGATCGTTTTCCTGAGGAAGGCGCCGATCATGTGTGCTGCCTTCATCGACGCCTCTTCGAGTTCACAGCACGTGAGATTCGCGCCATCCAGCACAGCTTCCGAGAAATCGCTGTAAGAGATGATCGACGACTTCAGGTTGGCGTCTGTGAATAGCGCCTTCACCGCGTAGGAGTATTTCATGTCCGCCGCTGCCAGGTCGGCATTCTGAAATCCTGCGCTAGCGAGGAATGCCCCGACGAGTCTCGCCCGTCTGAGCGAGGCCCCGGCGAAAGTCGTGTGCGTCAGGTTGGCTGCCGAAAGGTCGGCACAATCCAGGTTGCACGATGCCAGGCGAGAGAAGCTCAGGTCCGTCATTTTCAGATTAGCCTTCAAGAAGCTGCTATTGTCGAAGAAGGCCTGCTTGAGATTCGCTTGCTCCAAGCACATCCGATCCAGGTTTCGATTTTTCAAGATGAGCACGCCCGGGCGAGCCCCGCTCATAAGAGACTGCTCGAGTTCTCTCTTCGGCATGGCAGCTAAATCAGCCAATTTCTTCCTCTTGGTATTATATAATCAGATTGTGGGCGAATTCACCGAGCAGCGCTGCGGCTCAATGAAGAAGGCTTCCTATTCTATCGAGGGCTTCATCTTTCTTATTCTCTCGAGAGCCTCATTGCTGCCCGCCAGGACCAGTATATCCCCCGGTCGGATTGCCGTGCTCTTGTGTGGGAACAGCACGGTGTAGTCCTCCCTCCGCGGTCTCTCTGCATCCTCCTGTCCCTCCTCTCGCTCGGGGGGACGCTTCAGAAAAAGCACCTGAGCGGCGTGGTCCCCTCGCATATCGAGCTTGTCGAGCCTATCGACGACGAATTTGGCGGGAGCCATAACTTCCAGAATTCCGAAGTCCTCCGAGAGCGCGATGTGGTCGTACACATTGGGACTGGAGATACTCGATGCAAGCCTCTCCGCAGCGTCTCTTTCAGGAAATATCGTCTCGGTTGCACCAACCTTCTCGAGAATCGCCTTATGGTCGGAAGTGGTCGCCTTGACGACGACTCGCTTCACCCCGATTTCCCTCAAGTGCATCGTTGTCAAAATGCTAGCAGCCATATCGCTTTCGCTAAAGCCGACAATTGCCACTTCCACGCTCGCGAGATCAGCCTCCTTCAGGAAATTAACGTCTGCTGCGTTGGCGGTCATTGCACTCGAAACCGAATCCTTGATCCTCTGGATCTTGGCCGCGTCCTTATCGATCACCAGGACTTCATTGTCCCGTTCCATAAGGCTCTTCGCAGCGTACTCCCCGAATGATCCAAGCCCTATTACGGCGAATTTGCCCATTTTAGCCAACCATTACATCTTCTTCTGGGTATGAATAGGTGGAGGTCCTTGCCTTCGTCGCAACGAGTGTCGCGACGGTCAACGGCCCCAACCTGCCCAAGAACATCAGAGCGATGATCACCAGCTTCCCGCCGGTTGTCAAGGAGGCTGTGATGCCAGTCGAGAGACCGACCGTCCCAAAGGCGCTGGTAGCCTCGAACAGGACCTGCATGAACGAGGGGCTGGCCGGCGTGTCCTTCTCGAGCACGAGAAGGGCCAGGATCGAGAGTGATACAACCAGAATTGAAAGCGATGTTATTGCCAGGCTTTTGCTTATCACACTCTCCGGGATTCTCCGGTTCATCACATTGACTTCCGACTTGCCCCGTATCCTCGCAGCAGCGAAGAAGACGACAAGGGCGAAGGTCACGGTCTTGATCCCTCCACCGGTCGAGCCGGGGCAGGCTCCGATGAACATCAAAAGGGACAGAAAGAACTGCGAGGCGTTGGAGAGATTAGAGACCGGAAATGTCGAGAAGCCGGCGGTTCTCGCAGATGCAGATAGGAAGAGGGACTCTCTGAGCCCTGTCAACGCATCCATTTCCTTGCAGGCGTGGTCTTGTTCGAGAGCATAGAGCCCGAGCATCCCTACAAGGAGAAGCCATACCGTGACGATGAGCGCAAGCCGAGTGTGCAGAGTCATTAGGGGTGCCTTCTTCGGAGTTGCGCCGGTGAATCTGCGCTTCAGGCCGGAGATGGCATCGAGAATGACGAAGAAACCCAGGCCTCCTAAGATAAGCAGGACCATTATCACCATCGATATCGACGGGAATAATCCGAGCTGCTCGAGATTCGTGTCGAAGGTGGAGAAGCCGGCGTTGCAGAAGGCCGAGACGGAGTGGAACACGGCTGTCCAGAGCGGCCTTTGCGCGCCGTACCTCACGAATGGGCTATGCAACAAAGCTACCCCAAAGCTCTCGATCACGATGGTGAACAGCACTGTATAGACCACGACGAAGCCCACTCTTCTCGGTCGAAGCGGATTCAGAGTATCCTTTATTATTGCCTGCTCCTTCATAGAAAGAGAGCGGCCGAAGAGAAGCGTCAGAAAAATCCCCGCCGTCATGATGCCGATGCCGCCGAATTGGATGAGCGCAAGAATTATCGCCTGGCCAGATGTGGTGAAATGGCTCCCAGTACCGGTGACGACGAGACCTGTCACACAGGTGGCTGAGGTAGCCGTGAAGAGACAATCGATGAAATCAGTGTGGCCATCCGTGGCGGAAAAAGGCAGGTACAGCAAAATGCTGCCCAGAACTATGGCCCCCGCGAAACTCCCAACCAGTATCTGCGAGGGAAGGAATGTCCTTGAACGCCGCTCACCCTTGTACGACATGGGGTAAAAGTACCATCAATTCGACCCAAATGCAAGTCCCTGACGGTCTTAATTCAAACAATAGTAGCCTGTATCCATTCTCAAGAACTCAAATCCGAGCCTATCCTATTGTCGTCCCCAAGCTGAGATTTATCGGCTTTTGTAAATTTCTATTTGCATTTTTATTTCTTGTGTGTGAGAGTAGGGATTCACTATATCGATTTTGCTTTTCGGTTTATGGAGTCGCTAGTGTCTGCCAAGGCGAGAAAAGACAAGTCGGTGACGCTTGAGTCTCTGCTGAAGACGATGCTCAAG
>JAFGIT010000032.1 GCA_016929465.1 Candidatus Coatesiibacteriota bacterium
ATGACAGCGATGTTCGAGCAGGGCACGTTCGACATGGTCAGCGATATCGCGACCGCGCCGTGGATGTTTGAGTAGTTCAAAGTTCAAAGTTCAAAGTTCAAGGTTCAAGGTCAAAATGGTGTAGGTGGGCTTTCCAGCCCGCCAAATGGGCAAAATGTCGGGGCGGGGCTTGTCCCCGCCCATCTATATCTTCGGGCAGGCACAAGGCCAGCCCCTACAGGTGGTATGCATCGAGTACACGTCATTCGCCAATCCCCTGGCAAGATGACTTATGTTACAGCCTCCGTGAATCGCCCCTACAACCACACGTTTCGACTTATTAGACAGCCTCCAAGGCCTGCCGCTACATATGGTATGCGACGCATTTGCGGAATCCATGCAAAATTCTCTCAAACAGATAATTTGAAAGAGTTGACTGAAATGGTATATTATCGCGTGGGGCAATAGAAATTTTCCAGAGCGGAGGCTTTTCGGGTGCTGAGCTAAATCGATCGATTCCCATATCATACTGAGGCAGAAAACGGACCTAAACACTTCTTCAAAGGAGGGTAACCATGAGGAAGCCGGCGATTCTCCTATTTTCAATTATCCCAGTAGTGATATTGCTTGGGGCTAGCTTTGTATTTGCGGCCTCCGTCGGGGTCGAGTGGATAAACGACTTCCCGGGAACCAGTCTGGATCGCTCGCATTGGGATGAATCCGCGGAGGGGCTTTATTTAGAGCTGATTGCGGAGGGGTGGTACGGTGAGTTCGACTGGGCCAACTCGTGGGCCTCCAAGAAAGACTTCACGATAAACAATGACGACTGGGTCGATTGGGTTGATATCGCTTTAATAGGCTCCCATGGCAGTTCGACCTATGATTCATTCTGGGGGGAGAATCTCAGCTCCGTCATGTTCTACAACACGGATATGAGCCCTGGAGAGGTCTTCAATCTATGGGGCGATTACAACCTGGAGTGGATAGCGCTGGATTGCTGCAGTGTGCTTCGAGATTCCAGCGTCGTGCAGTGGTCATGCGCGATGAATGGGCTGCACCTTATATTGGGCTTCAAGAACTCGATGTGCGTCAATGCTCCCGGCGATGGCAAGATATGGGGCATATATATGATGGGTAATTGGCATCCCTATTTCGACTACTCGTTCTCCGTCACTCAGTCCTGGTTCATAGCAGTCGATCACGTCCAGCCCCATGGCTCCACGACGGTTACCGCCAGAGTTGTTGCGGAGGTTTACGACAATTACAATGACCACGCCTGGGGTCATGGCTATACTTCGGAGGACCCAGAGCAGGACAGGACATATTGGCTATGGGACCACAATGCCGCTTGTCAGCCTCCTCGCACGAACACTGCCGAAGACAGGATGATGATCTACAAAGCGGTCGAAGAGACGATCACGCTCGATAAGGCCCATGCCGTTGCAGGTGCGTTGGGCCTTGAAGGCGAGATCATCCGGAGCGACGACGGCTACTATCGTCTTCTCGATCCACCCGCGGACGACATCTTCTTCCAACTGCATAAGAACGGCTGGCTGCTCTTCGGCAAGAAGGACAAGCTATTCAAAGTCCCGGACGAGCCACCCAGGCTATATGGGAATAGGTCGATTATCACAGCCAGTGCATTCCTCAATGGGATAGGCTTCTATCCGGACGATGCAGGTGAGCCGGAAGTCGGAGAGGAAGCTATAGGCGAATATGAAAGAAGAGCGCCGGGCAAGGGCGTGTCAGGCAAGGGCGCCCCGGTCCAGGAGATACCGATGCTGAATTGGGTATTCTATCCGCCCGAGATAGGAACGGGCGACGTAATATACAGCAGAGTCGGGCCAGGCGCAAAGATGAAGGTCTATTTAGGGGACCGGGGCGAGATCATAGGCGCTGTTGGGGGATGGCGCCGGCTCGAGGAGGACCACGAGGCAGACGTGATACCCGTGGATGAAGCGAAACTCATGGTCGATGAGTTCAAGAGCAAGGTCTCGCTTCTTGATGTCCCATGTTTTGACACATTTGTGATCTCGGGAACTACGCTGACCTTCTATGAAGAGGGAAATGAGACCGATGATGCGATGGTCTTCCCAACGTGGCTCATGACAGGGACCTTCTGCATGGAGAGGGACGGCAAGGCCCCGACAGCGATGGAAGGGGACTTCTATTTCCCGGCAGTCGAGGAGTTCATCCCGCCAGTTGTCACGATTCTCTCGCCAGAGAACGACTCGAGCTTCGGTCCGAGTGACGCTGTCGAGTTCAAGGCCGAAGTCAGATACGGCGCTGGAGGCGCGAGGATTAAATGGTATTCCGACATCGATGGCTACCTCGGCGAGGGCGATGCAATCACCGCCTCATTGAGCGCCGTCTCAAGAGATGGCGAGGAATCTACCCACAGCATAAAAGCCGTGGCAACGGACAGACGCGGGAAGGTCGGAACGGACATCGTCACGGTTGCGATCGGAGATGATGGCAGAGGCCCCTGGATGTATTTGACGTTGGACGATTCGCAATATCAGCAAGAAGATGATCTATCTCTGACCATCTCGGGCGGAAACAACGGCGAGGCCCGCAGAGTAAATCTATATGTCTTCCTCATTCTGCCCAACGGAAGGCTCCAATTCTGGCCGTCATGGAGCGCTCTCGCCATTCCGCTATTGCTCGATTTCCCCGCCGTCTTTGAGCTCTATGACTTTCCCCTATTGGCCACCATGCTTCCATCTACCACACCCAGAATCGGAGCCCCAGGGGATTATCGCTTCTGGGCGTTCTTGACGGACGCCGATTCCTTCGAGTTGCTGACGGAGATCAGCGAAGTTGGCTTTGCAGTGCATTAGACGGGCTCGACGGAGACAGGCCAGAATCCCACGGTTTGGGCGCAATTGGACCCAAGCCTATCTTGATGGATTGGGGAAGTCGCCTCTATCAATGGAGAAATCCTCCAACAGAACAGCGTTGACATCAGCACCTTCCTCAATATACTTTCTAGATCGGACCTTGTTCCAGATCCGTCGCAGTCTTCATTTCGATTGTTGGGCATAATGGGACAACCAGACCAATTAGGAGGGCAACATGAGAGAGGCGATCACGATCTGTCTGATTTGCACGGCTATGGCTCTATTCGCGTTTTCGGTGAATGCAGAGCCGGTGGTACAGATCTACACCGATTTCGCGAGCTACGACATAGGGGACACGATTGAGGTGAGTCTCGCAGCGTCGAATCCTGGGGACGACATGGCGGTCGATCTCTATGTCGGGTTACTTACCTATGATGGTGAGATTTACTGCATTAAAGCAACCGGCTGGATTCTGGGTGTCGAGCCGTGGATACCTAATATATATGTGCCCAGCAAATTCAGCCTACCACTGAGTGCGTTTTGGTGGTTCCAGCTTCCAAATTCGACTCCTCCTATCAAGACCTACGGCGAGTATAAGTTTGCGGCACTGCTAACCTATCCAGGGACGGCCGATTGGGCCTGCCAACTCAGTTTGGCGCCTTTCTCATTCGAGGAGTCGGGGCCCACGATCGGCATTGAGATGGCCTCCATTCCGGCCGGCTCATTCCTGATGGGCTCTCCGGATGGTGAAGACGGCCACGAAGACATTGAGGGTCCACAACGCACAGTGAATATCTCAGCCTTCCGGATGTCGAAGACCGAGATCACGCAAGAGCAGTGGGAAGAACTGATCGAGTGGAATGACTTCGGATTTATCGGAGACGATCAACCCGTCGAGAGAGCATCATGGTTCGATTGCGCCATGTTCTGCAACGAGCTGTCCGATGCCGAAGGTTATACCCGATGCTATACATTCGAGAACATCACATATAACGGGGATCACATTCATGCGGCTGACGTGACATGTGATTTCGCCGCGAATGGCTACCGGCTGCCGACGGAGGCGGAATGGGAGTATGGCTGCCGTGCTGGATCGACGACTCGTTATCACTCAGGAGATTCTGAGACTGACCTTGATTCCATAGCTTGGTATCAGGGGAACTCAAGTGTCCAGACTCATCCGGTTGCGGAGAAAACGCCCAATGCGTGGGGACTATATGATATGAGCGGCAATGTCTGGGAATGGTGCTGGGACTGCTATGATGAAGGCTACTACGGAGCTTCTCCCGATCCTGATACCGATCCCACAGGTCCTGAGACTGGAAGCCGGAGAATCATGCGTGGTGGCAGCTGGAGCGTGACCGCCCCTTACTGCCGATCAGCGTATCGCTACGGTATCAATCCCAGGTCGTTCCACTACAGCTATGGCTTCCGCGTCGTTAGACGCCCCTGATTAATTAGGGACCGCTCAGATTTTCTATATGTGATGAGATTGCTCCGCCAGATAAGCTAGCGCCGATGAGGATCCGTGCGCTGAGATAGGGCAATCACCGCTTCTTGATATAGTGAATATTGACCGCTATAATCGCACTTGACGATTTGATGGGCAATATTGTGGCACTTGTCGGCATTCGAAGTCTTTTCGCCGGGTGCGCCGCAAGCACATATAACATCGAGGAGTATGAATATGAAATCAGCTCTTCTTATCACACTAATGTCCATGGCTTGTCTGGCGGTATGCGCTGTGTCCGAGCCAATAATCAACATCCACACCGACTTCGACACCTATCAGGCAGGGGACACGATAGAGGTCGGTCTCTCTGCGGACAATCAAGAGAGTGCGATGTCTGTCGATGTCTATGTCGGGGTGCTTCTTCCCAACGGGGACATATATTCCGTGCAATACGATGGCTGGAGCCACGCTATCGAGCCCTGGATCCCCGATATCTTCGTGCCGGCCTGGTTCACGCTGGACCCGACGGTCTTGTGGACTCTGGACATTCCATCCTCCCTGCCCCCGATTGGCGAGCCGGGTGACTACAATTTCGCCGCTGTTCTCACCTATCCAGGGACTTTCTATTGGGCGTGCGGACTGGGTCTTGCGCCGTTCTCCGTGATCAGCTCGGGGCCGACCGTCGAAGTCGATATGATCGCAATCCCTGCAGGTTCCTTCGAAATGGGCTCACCGACGAGTGAAGAGGAGCGGGATCCTGATGAAGGGCCGATCCGAACGGTTAAAATCTCCGCCTTCGAGATGTCCGATACCGAAATAACCGAGGGGCAGTGGGAGGCCGTCATGGGCTGGAACGACTGCTACAACAAATTCGGCGATGATTACCCGGTAGAGAACGTCACCTGGTTCGATTGCGTGAGCTTCTGCAATAAACTATCGCGGGCTAATGGTTACTCCTCCTGCTACACCATCTCGAATGAGGCATTCGATGGCGACCACATGATCTCGGCGGAAGTCGCCTGCGATTTCGGGGCTAACGGCTACCGTCTTCCCACCGAGGCGGAGTGGGAATACGCATGTAGGGCCGGCACCGGCACACGTTATTTCACGGGTGACGCCGAGTCGGACCTCAGTATCGCGGGCTGGTACCATGGGAATTCCGCGCCTTCGATGGGAGAACCTCGCCAGAAGCGACTCGTAGGGCAGAAACTCGCCAACGATTTCGGTCTTCATGACACCCACGGCAACGTCTGGGAGTGGTGCTGGGATAGGTACGCTTCGGATTACTACTCAACACAGCCAGACCCGGACACCGACCCTTTGGGGCCGAGCACTGGCACTCACCGCCTCCTCAGGGGTGGCTGCTGGAACACACTCGCAATCTATTGCAGGGCCGCTTTCCGCAACTGGGACGAGCCGAATACCCTGTATAGCTCCCTGGGACTCAGAGTCGTCAGAGTGCCTAATTAGCGGCGAGGGAATATTGTAGCGATTGGATCACAGCGCCTTTCGCACCAAATCCTGGAAGACTGCCGGTATATCCTCACGCCGGCGCTTGATTATCGTCTTGGCGGTGAAAATATAAAGCAGCGCCACGGGCACCAGCTTGAACAGGTGGTGCAACAGGCTCTCACCAAGGGACCAGCTGCCGCCAAAGAGGAAAAACGGCGTCGGTAGCGCGAGCCAGACGAACATCGCGAGCGGGAACTTGCTCTTGGTCGAGAAATAGAGCAGGATTAGGACCGGCACCATCATCACGTAATGGTGCTCCCAGACGCGGATGTAGGCCAGGAAATAGGTGCACATCCAGAGTGAGAGGCCATCCACAAAACGGATCTTCTTCGGCAGAAAAGTCAGCGCCATCGATAGCATGATCACCGCCCACATAAATATCTTCGAGACGATCTCTCCAGTCTCCCTTCCGAAGAGGTAGAAGGATACCTCCGAGTGAGAGAGATCGCCGCCATAAGGGGCTACTGTTCGCGATTTCACCAGGAAGGCGAAGAAGTCGATGTCGTTCGGTCGGAACGCGAAGTAGGGTGCTGAGGCCAGCAGGACGATCGCGATCGCGATGATTATTGCCTTGTATCGCTTGAACCTGACGAGTATCGGCGCGACGATGAGCGTCAAGAGCTTCAGGGCGACGCTGATTATCCACGCCCAATCCCCAGCCTTGCGCCATTCAGCGATATAGCACGACGCAAGAATGAGCAAGCATGCCGCGATGACGAATGAAGTCTGACCGATGTAGAGCAGAAGGTAGAACGGCGCAAAGCAAAGCCACATCGCCGTCACGATGCTCTTCTCGATTCCCCTGCGAAAGAGCGATCGCGAGATAATTATGCACCATACGAGGAGCATCTCCTGGATAAGTGTCCAGAGAACGTATGACTTGAACGGCGAGAGAACCAGCGCCAGCGGAACCATGAAATAGGCGACGATCGGTGGATAGATAAATGGGCAGTAGTAGGGCAACGCCTTGTCCGCAAAGGCCGTCTCGGTCTGGTCGTATCTCGCCTCCTGATACATCGATTCCCCCCTCAAGAGGTCGAGTGCACCCTTATAGAGCCCAAAGAAATCGAAGCCGACCTCATACTTCGTCGAATCGTAAAAGAGCCGGTCCCAGAGATGCAGTCCCTTCGCGCGCCTTGTCTCCGATAGCGACTGCGGCACACCCTCCTGCAGGACATAGTCCTCGACAATGGGCTCTAAATTGCCATATAGCGTGTTGATCTCGACCTCTGGCTTCACCTTTGGCGGCCAGATCGAGACGATCTCGAAGTGAAGCGCAAGCGACACCAGGAACGAGATGTGGACCGCAAGCGCGACGAAAATGATGATCTTATCTACCTTTCGCATGGCGAAAGAGTCTATTGAGATTCGAATCATTTGGAAAGACCTGTAGGCAAAATGAGATGGCTATATTGAATCCCGTGACCTCTGGAGTCCGCACCCGACCTTGGGCCTCATCCATATTCCGTTTGCGTGCGGCTCTCGATCTCTGGCATCATTCACGCGGCATACGCATTTCAATGGAGGCAGGACCATCAATTACGCAAGAAGCATCCTGGATCTGATAGGCAAGACCCCTCTCATGCGACTCGCCCGCCTCGCGCCGGACCGCGAGATTTACGCCAAATGCGAGTTCATGAATCCGCTAAGCCTTAAAGACCGGCCCGTTCTCCAGATCATCGAGGACGCGGAAAGAGAGGGGAAACTGGAGCCCGGCGGCGTTATGATCGAGATGACGAGCGGCAATACCGGCATGGCGGTCGCTTTCATCGCAGCCATAAAGGGCTATAGAGCGATCCTCGTCATGTCGGAGATTCAGAGCCTGGAGCGCCGCAAAGTGCTAAAAGCGTTCGGTGCTGAGCTTGTCTTGACGCCTGCTTCGCTTGGCACCGAGGGGGCGAGACGCAAACTCAAGGAGATGCTTGCAGAGCACCCGGAGTACTTCTACGTAGGCCAGCATACACGACCATCCAATCCCAAGGCGCACTATGAGAACACTGGCCCCGAACTGTGGCGGGACACCGACGGCAGAATCGATATCATGGTGGCGGGACTAGGCACCGGCGGGACGATCTGCGGCGCTGGGCGCTTTCTCAAGGAGAAGAAGGCGAGCGTGCAACTCATCGCCATCGAGCCGAAAGAATCGCCATTCATCTCGCAAGGCATCTTCCACCCCCACCGAATGATGGGCACGGCACCGGGCTTCTATCCCGAGACCGTCGATCGGGAGATCATTGACGAAATCTATCTGGTGAGTGAGGCTGAAGCATTCGAGACCTGCCGCGCAATTGCCTCGAAGGAAGGCGTTCTGGTGGGCATATCCTCTGGAGCGGCGGCACACGCCTCCATGGCCATCGCTGCGCGCCCCGAGAATAAGGGCAAGGTCATCGTCTGCGTATTTGCGGACACCGGCCAGCGATATCTAAGCGTCGAGGGGCTTTTCACATAGCAAAGGATCGAATGACAGACATCGAAGCAGCGAAGTTAGGGAAGGAGCGGGAGAATGAGCGACCACAAAGCAACAGA
The DNA here is from genome assembly GCA_016929465.1 of Candidatus Coatesiibacteriota bacterium. Classification (GTDB taxonomy): domain Bacteria; phylum B130-G9; class B130-G9; order B130-G9; family B130-G9; genus JAFGIT01. Next base: position 8,311 of record JAFGIT010000032.1, read on the forward strand.
TGACCGTGAGTTCGTGATGCGGCCCATTGGCGAAGTCAGGCGGGCCGAAGAGGGCAATCGACTTCAGATAAATGAGCCTTTTCGTCCGGCTTTGAAACAGCTCGACAAGTTCAGCCACGTGATAGTTCTATGGTGGGCCGATAAATGCGATACAGAAGAACTTCGGGCAAAAATGCAGACCAGGCCGCCCTATGCCTCAGATAAAGTGACCGGTATATTCGCCTGCAGAGCGGAATACCGCCCAAATCCAATCATGATGAGCGTATGCAAATTGGTGGAAGTGAATGAAGAGACCGGCATTGTCAAAATCGCAGAGATAGACGCAATCGACGGCACGCCGATCGTCGATCTCAAGGCCTACTTCCCGGTCTGCGAGCGCGCAAAAGACGCCCATATCCCCCAATGGCTCTCCGACTGGCCGGAATGGCTCCCAGACGAGGGAATCGGCCTATTTTAATCCAAATAAAGCTATTGATATTCCCAAATGAGACACAGCCCCAAATTAATCATCGTCACGGGTCGGCCAGGCTCAGGCAAAACCACTCTCTCAAAGGAGCTCGGCAGGCTCCTATATCTACCGGTTATCAGCCGCGATGAGATAAAAGAGGGCTATGTCAATACGTTCAACATCAAGCATGACGAGCTTCCAGAAGACTGCAATAAGACAGCCTCGGAAATATTCTTCGATAGTATCGAATTCCTGCTTTCGCGCAACGTCTCCCTGATTGCAGAGGCCGCATTTCAGCATCACGTGTGGGAGCCCCGAATAAGTCACCTCGGGGAATATGCTGATATACTCATTGTCATCTGCGAGGCTGATGCAGAACTATCCGCGAGACGCCATCTGGAGAGGGGTATGAGGGACCCGAACCGAGAGTTCTATCACGGGGACAAAAGAGTCAGCCATTTCAGAGAGACAGGGGTCTTCCTGCCCCCCAGCGACTATGAGCCACCATCGATCGACGTTCCCACGTTCATAGTCTCGACAACGAGCAGCTACAGACCAGAACTGGAGAAGATCAAGGGGCAGATCGTATCTCTGCTGGAGCTGCACGATTAGAAATTGCTATGAGGAGAGGATTCATGTTGTCGGATAACCACTCTAAGGCCGATCATTATGGAGACGCACCTAATCTCGAGTATTTGATCAAGCGAAACAATGACCCTGACCTCAAAGCGATGGCGCTCATGGGCAGCTTCGCGAGGGGCGATGCCGGCGAGTTCAGCGACATTGACATCCTCCGCTTCTTCGAGAAGGAGGATAAGGACCGGAATGGGGCAGGGAGCCACGACATCGACGGCCGGCTGGTCGTGGTCTGTGATATCGCCCACGCAAAGGTCGATGGCTGGTTCACCGATCCACAGATGGCAACCAGGATCGTGGCCGGTCTTCGTGATGCAAAACCGCTCTTCGATCCCGAAGGATACTTTGCCGAGATTCAGAGGCGGGCAGTTGGCTTCATGTGGGACGAATCGCTTCAGAAGAAGGCAGACGAATACGCCAGCCGTGAGATGGTAGGCTGGGCAGAGGAGGCACACAAGGGCCTCGAAGGCCTCAAGACGGGCGATGCCGGCCGGCTGATCAACGCGAATGCTGGCCTTTGCTGGGGACTCCCCGCGGTCATGCGCGTCAAACGGGGCATTCTCCTCTCCAGCGACAACACCTACTTCTCCGAAGTAATGACTGCCCTCGGCGAGAACTCCGAATGGAGCCTCCTCTGCAGGAAAGCCCTCTGCATCGATTCGCCGCTCTCTCTGAAGGACCAGGCGAGGGCATGGCTCCGTCTGTATGTCTCGACTGCGAGGATGATCGAGGACGCAATCCGCCCCGAGGACAGGCCCGTCATAGAGGCCGCTGTCTCGAAAATCGAGAGAATGCTTTCGACATCCTAAGCCCTTCCGCCTGCGAACCGAATTTGGATCTGACCTCGGATTGTAGGCAAATTTCAAAGCGCAATTCCGGTCGATGAAGCATGATCTATACGACGCCGCGCTGAAAGGGCATCATGTGAGTGTGCTTGGCATGGAATATCCACTTGGGGGTGTAAGTCCCCTACAGGCTCAGCAGGGAGAACTGCTAGCGGAACAACAAGGGTGCCCGTCGTGAGGCGGGATCTGAAGGAAGTTGAATGCAAAGCGTTGGCCTGACGAACAGCAACCGTATATGAGGCGTTCATGTTGGATTAGGAGGCTCACATATCCGAAGTCCGATACCTGCACGGAGAGCATGGGCGTATATGCGGCAGGCATAAACGTGAAGGTGGATATTCCTTACCCAAGGAGGTCTGCATGGCTGCCACGTGCTACCGTAGTCGCGAGGCTTCGGGATGGCTGTGCAGAAGTCAGCAGAGGGCATAGTAGGTCTCTTGACCAGACTGAAGGCCCGAACATGAGAGATTGAGCAGGAGTTTCGAGTTTCGATGACAAGCAAAGATGCAGAAGGGCGCGTTGAGATGCGTGCCGCCATCTCGGACAAGCGTGGACGGAATTCACGGGAGTCTGACGA
>JAFGIT010000333.1 GCA_016929465.1 Candidatus Coatesiibacteriota bacterium
CGCAGTAGATAGCGCCACCGCTGCTTGCAGAGCCGTTCTGGAGAGTGAAGCCGTCCACGGTGCAATTCTCCGCCGCAACGAAAGCAAGAATGCTCTGATGGCCGGAGCCATCGATGATTGTCTGATGTATCTCGGGGTGCCTGGCGCCGCCACCAGCCGGATAGCCCCCCAGCAGCACAGTATTCGACTTGAAGTTGATCGACTCGTGATATGTAGCCGCAGCTACATGGATAACATCGGATGAACTGCCCGTGCATGAGGCCATTGCATTCCCGATGGTGGAAAAGGCATCGCCCCAGGCAGCGCCTGTGTTGTTATCGTCGCCGTTCTGCGCATCGACATAGAATTCTGCGCCGACGGCGGCTGAAACAATAAAGGCCGTGAGAGCGATGAGTAGTGCGAACGCTGAGGTCCGGTTTTTGACCATGTTTTGTAACTCCTGCTTTGTGCGAGCGCCTGAGAATGAATGGTTCAGGTGGAGAGAATGAATGCGAATACTGCAGCAGCGGCCCTTCCCGCCATCAATGGGAACTGCAGCCCGCTCCAATCCAGAAGACGGAGTGAGGCCCATCCGCTGGGCCCATAATATCTTCCGATGAACAACTCAAATCCCGGCACTTGCGACCTTCCTAAACTAACTGGTTTACTTGGTCCCTCGCGCCATCCCGTATGGATCACTTTAGCCCAGATTCCGAGAAGTGTCAAGTACGCTGGCTGGAAAGGGTGCGACTCAAAATTGTAGGCAAGTCTAGGAGGCCATTCTCGTTGGTGAATATGATTAGTACAATGCCGCCCTGAATGGGCGACACGTGAATAGCCGCGTGTGAAACGCGCGGAATCAGGGCGCTTGTCTCAATGAATCCCTATCCGGAAGAAGCTGCCAACCTGGTATATGGCGAACGAGACTATCCAGGCGACACTCGTCGTGTATGTTAGGACGAAAAGCGGCCACTTATAGGTGCCGGTCTCCTTCCTCACGGTCGCGATCGCCGCAAAGCAGGGCAAATAGAGAAGAGAGAAGACCATCAGCGAGAATGCTGCGAGCGGCGTATAGACCTTTCTGCCGTTCGGCCACTTCGCGCTCTGGAGCCGCTCCCTCAGCGTGTGCGACTCCTCGTTCGCTTCGGAAACCGAATAGAGAGTCCCGAGCGTCGAGACCACGACCTCCTTCGCGACCAATCCACCGATCAATGCCACTCCAATCCGCCAGTCGAAGCCAAGCGGCTCAATCAGCGGCTCTATGACCCTTCCCAGCCTGCCTGCGTAGCTGGAACGCAGCTTGTCCGCGTGCATTCTCGCCTCGATCTCCGCGATACGGCCTTCGACCTCATCTCCCTTGGCATCTTGTGCCTTCGCCATCTCCGCCTCATAATCGAACGAGTAGTCGTGGTCCCAGGGGAAACTGCTGAGGAACCATATCAGGACTGAGCCCAGGAGGATGATCGTCCCCGCTTTCTTGAGGTACATCCGCACCTGCTCCCAGGTCTGAAGCAGGACCCCGCGGACAGTCGGCACGCGATACGGCGGTAGCTCCATCACGAGCGGCGATGCCTCTCCCTTCAGGACGAATTTTCGAAGCAATTTCGCGGAGACAAGTGCAGCCAATATGCCGAGCCCATACAGCGTGAATAGGATCGTGCCCCCGTTCTTGGCGAAGAAGGCGCCTATGAAAAGGCTGTAGATGGGGAGGCGTGCACCGCAGGACATGAAAGGAAGCACGAGAATCGTCGCGAGCCGGTCCCGTCTGTCGGGGATGATGCGGCAGGCCATGATGCCCGGCACGGTGCAGCCGAAGCCAAGGATCATCGGGATAAATGACTGGCCGTGCAGACCGATCTTGTGCATGTATCCGTCCATTATGAATGCAGCCCTCGCCATGTAGCCGGTGCCCTCCAGGACCGCCATGAATAGGAACAAAAGCCCAATGATCGGCACAAAGACCAACACTCCCCCGACCCCGCCAATTATTCCATCCACGACCAGGCTGTGAATTGCACTTCCCGCTGTCAGGAAGCGGCCTACCGCGTTGCCGAGTATCTCGAAGAGGCTCTCGATCCAGCCCATGAATGGCTCGCTCGCGACAAACGTGAACTTGAACATGAGCCACATAAGCGCCAGGAAAATCGGCAGGCCCAGGAGTTTGTTCGTCATGACCGCGTCGATGCGGTCCGACCAGTCGTGCCTGAGCTCGACAGTCGTCTTGACCGCCTCCTGGCAGGCACCCGAGATAAAGCCATAGCGCCGCTCAGCCATGACCGTCTCAGGGCTGTCACCGGCGATCTTCTGTATGTACTCGACGCCCTCCTTCACCGCCTCGGCGAGTGCCGGCGATTTCACGTCTCCGAAGACCCTGCTGTCGTTCTCCAGCAGCTTGAGTGCCACCCACCTCGCGGGTCGCCTTCCTGTAAAGCCCGGGTCGGCTTTCACGAGCGGCTCGATGCCATCGATCAGCCGGTCGATCCGCTTTCCGTAGCTGACTTTCACCGGATGATATTTGATCTCACCTCTCGCGACCTTCAAGGCCGTCTCGAGAAGCTCCTCATGCCCTTTGCCCTTGTGCCCTACGGTCAGCACTATCGGGGCGCCGAAGAGCTTCGACAGGAGCTCCAGGTCGAAATTCACCCCACGCTGCTTTGCGACGTCGCTCATGTTGAACGCGAGCAGGAGGGGAACACCTAGCTCTATAAGCTGCACAGCGAGGTAGAGATTCCGCTCCAGGTTCGAAGCGTCGATGACATCGATAACGACGTTCGGCTTCTCATTTATCAGATAGTCGCGAGCGACGAGCTCCTCGACAGAATACGCGGTCAGGCTATAGATGCCCGGAAGATCGACCACGTTGACGGTCTGCCCGTCGCAGCACTTGCTCCCTTCCTTCTTCTCGACCGTTACCCCGGGGTAGTTCCCGACGCGTTGACGGGCGCCGGTGATGCTGTTGAATATGGTCGTCTTGCCGGAGTTCGGGTTGCCGGCGAGCGCTATCTTGATGACGTTATCCTGCATGATTCCGCTGCGGTTTTCTAGGCGATCATAAAACTGTTAGGCGCACCTAACATATTCACCAAAAAAAATCGATCACTCGACCATCATTTTCATCGCGATGCCGCGGCCCAGAATAACCTTGCTGTCCTTGACCATCACGACCATCGGCCCCGCGAAGGTGGTGTTGACCACCATGAGCTCCGCGCCGGGCACGATGCCCATCGCGCTGAGCCGGCATTTCAGGCCCTGGCCGGCGTTGACGCTTCTCAGTTTGACCTTCTGACCAAGTTTTACCGCTGTTAGTGGCACTTTATTGTCCATTTCTCTATCGTGCGGAAACAGGCTCTATCACGTCTCGATCAGACGCGGCCCATTCCCCGATGTTATCTTAATCGATAAGTCTCTCAATATTCCTCGACCGATTCTTCATTCCCTCTTCTGTGACTTGGCGCCGGCCTTCTTCGACGTCGCCGCCGCGGCGCAGGTCATCTGCTTCTCCTTCAACCTCTCCAAAAGGTCGGTCAAGCATTTGACGCATAGGCCCCCGCTCTCGCCCTTGTCGCAATAGTCAGAAAAAATCTCGAGCCAATCGGTTCCCGCCCTCGGGCACCTCTCCACGAATTCCGCAAAGCACAGGAACCGTTCTAAAACCTCCCCGGTGATAGCATGTTCCATTTTGCACGCCGCCTCGTCCGCGAGCTTCTCCTCGACCATCAGCACATTCACAAGGAACGACTTCAGGACCGAGTGCCGCCGCGCTATGTCGCTCGCTATCTTCCGACCCTCTTCGGTCAGTGTGATGTATTCGTAGGGGTCGTAATTCACGAGCCCATGCTGAGACAGGTTCTTCAATGCACCCGTCACGGATGACATCGCGACGTCGAGCCTGCATGCTATCTGCTTCGCACGCGCGACCTTGTGCTCCTGCGAAATATGGTAAATGGCCTCCAGGTAATCCTCCATGGAGGCAGTAATCTCAGTAGTGTTCGCTATCATTCTTCGACCAATCTCATTATATCCATCACCTCTAATATAGTTCGCCTCGCCTAACTTGTCAAGCTAGGCCTTCCGCAAGGCGGAAGGGAGGGGCAAAAGGTCAATAGGAAAAAAGGGCAAAGGGTAAAAAGGGTAAATGAGGGCAAAAAGGTCAATGCTACCTCCAGCCCCAACGGGGCGGCCCAATGATAGCCCCAGGTAAGGCTTCGCCGCAGCCTGGGGAATCGATGCAAATCAAATCAATGGGTGGTGGGTGGGGAATCGACCGCATCTATAGATCTCGGGAACGCTTGACCGCGGCGGCGGGTCGGGTAATATTGGATACAGGTTTTCGCAGTCATCAATGATCGATGCGACGAAGGAGATTGAGCCACAGATGGTGCTGGACGAAGCGATACAGCGGGAGATAGTCTCCCGCATAGTGGGGACCGCGTGTCCGAACAAAATATTCCTATTCGGCTCCGCTGCGAGCGGCGAGATGGGACCAGATAGCGATATCGATCTATTGGTAATACTCCAGGACGCGGAGAATCCGCGACAGCAGAGCGTCCGGATACGCCGTCTGCTCCGAGGCATCCCATTCCCGTTCGACATCCTTGTCAGATCGCAGGAGCAATTCGAGAAGTTCAAGGATGTAGTGGGCTCGATCTTCTACACCGCGATCAAGCACGGCCGGGTTCTGTATGGGTAGGGATTCCTCTTGCACTGCATTGGTTTCTGGGGCGGCCACTTGACTCGACTTTTTTCGGAGCAATATGGCTACAAGCCTGTAAGAGAAGGGCCCCAAATGGAGTGTTTGGATGACGCGCTCAGAAGATCGCTTTGGAATGTCTATTTCCTGCATTTTGTTGAGACACTTGGCCCTGATGAGTACGGCGGTCCATGTTACTACGGGAACATAGGTGACCTGGATGCAGTGCTCTTGACAGAGATATTCGAAGGCACCTTGGATGTGATTCCGCATCCATCCCAGACATTTGACTTAGTTAAGGACAAGTTTCTCAAGGGTATTTGGTTCGAGGTTCTCGATCTTATCTTAATCGTATCACGGGAAAGTGAACCTCAACTGGGGCAGGATTTCCGCAAAGAGTGCAATGCTGCATTTCAGAGACATGTATCCGCCTACCGGTTTGTTGGTGATAGAATCGCGCCAATTACTAATCAGCACGAGATTGCGGAGATCGAGACGGCAATGAAGAGCCCACTTATGGGTGTCCGGGATCACATACGAACCGCATTGTCACTGTTTGCGGACCGCGAGAATCCCGACTACCGAAACTCCATGAAGGAGGCAATCTCTGCAGTAGAGGCGATCTGCAAGATCATCGCATTCGATGAGAATGCCACGCTTGGGCAGGCGCTGAAGGCGGTGAAGCAGAGGGTAGGACTGCATCCCGCTTTGGAGAGCGGTTTCTCGAGCCTATACGGGTACACCTGCAAATCAGATGGTATAAGGCACGGCTTAATGGACGAATCCAACCTGTGTGGGGAGGATGCACGGTATTTTATCATCTCATGCTCTGCATTTGTGAATTACCTTACCGAAAAGGCACAGAAAGCCGGAATTGAGCTTTAGGCGGCTACTGGTGCTGCTGCTCGCACGAGATTAAAGGGGATTTCCCCCTTTTGGGCTTAGCGCGGTGCCAGGTCACCGCAAGCCAAAGCGGCGAGAGCTCACCGCACTCCAGATGGCTTCTCACCTCCTCCACCTCGGCCACACAAAAGGCGTGCAGTCCCGGTACGCCGCGTATTCCTCCCCGTAGCGGGCGAGGAGTTCTTTTTCTTCGATGAGTTTGTGGTAGGCGATGCCGAATGCCATGCCGACTAGGAACATGACGAGGCCGGTTGTGAATTGGTCGAATCCGGTGCCCATGCCGAAGTAGAGGGTCGTGACGCCGAGCTTCATCGGGTTGCGGGTGTATCTGAATGGGCCGCTGGTGATCAGTCGGGTAGGGGAGACGAACGGGACCGGCGTGCCCTTCCCGACCCGCCAGAAGACCACGATGCACCATGTGAGGATGATGAGCCCGATGGTGGCGGTGGTCATGCCGAGCGCTATCTCGACGTTTCTGGGGATGGTGAGTGGGATGAACTGGGCGACGAAGTGGCCCAGAAGGCCCAATAGGAGAGGGATGGCGATGATGAATAGGACCAGGCCGAAGAGAAGGGATATGATCCGGATGGTCACGGGGCGCTCAATCCCCGCGTGCCTTGCGACCATGGCGGCGAATTTGTTCATCATGTTGGTGGTCCCCCAGGTTAGGTTCCTTGTTGGTTCTTTAGGGGCATTGTATCGCGGGGAAGGATTCACGCCAAGCGCGAAGTGTTTATTCCCCCTCCCGCCAATCGCTTCACGATTGGCGGGAGGGGGAAGTTTTTTTGCGGCTGCTTCGGATCCGTAGGCTTGGCCTTTGGCCTGCGCACAACGGCTATTCATATAATGCCCCGTCGGGGCATTGAGGGATAAGAGCAGATTGATTTGAGGGTGCATTCCGCCTGTATCGTGGGGTCATTCATGTGATGTCCCATCGGGTATTGAAGGACGAGAGCAGATTGATTTGAGGGTGCATCCTGCTGGCACCATACGCTCAGCACATGAGCCTCTTAGGGGCATTGAAGGAGCAAGGCAGATCAATTAAGAAGGTATTTATTGAGATCACTTCCAGGCCCGCGCTCACCGGCATCTGAGATCGCACATCTCGCGGTCGAATTGCCTGACCGTATCGAGCGTTTCTGTAGGATTGGAATACGTGCTGTGACGCTAACAAAGGAACGAGAATCGTGAATGCTGAAGCAATAGCGGCGATTGATGCTATCGCCCCCAGAGAGAAGATTGTCGAGTTCTGCCGTCGTTGGCAGATCATCGAGTTTGCCCTCTTCGGTTCGGTGGTCAGGGATGACTTTGGGCCTGACAGCGACGTTGATGTTCTCGTGACATTCGAGCCGGATGCTCCCTGGAGCCTGCTCGAGCTCGTCGAGATGCAGGCGGAGCTCAAGGGCATTTTCGGCAGGGAAGTGGACCTGGTCGAGGAGGATGCCATCAGGAATCCGTACAGAAGGCGGTCAATCCTTCGCGACAAAGAGGTCATATATGCCGCAGAATGAAAGGGATGCGGCCCTGATATGGGACATGGTTCAGGCCGGTGGCGTTTCTGTGCAGCCCTTTCAGGGCTGTTTTTCTTTTTTTGTTTGTGTCTGTCCGTAGGCTTGGCCTTTGGCCTGCGCACAACGGCTATTCACATGATGCCCCTTAAGGGCATTGAGGAACGAGAGCAGATTTATTTGCGATGCATCCGGCCTTCACCATCCGATCATTCACGGGATGCCCGTTGGGGCATTGAGGGACGAGAGCA
>JAFGIT010000334.1 GCA_016929465.1 Candidatus Coatesiibacteriota bacterium
ATTGACTGAGCAAAGCAGATTAATTAGATGGCAATTTGCTGAAGCCAATACTGGGCCAACATCACCTACAATTTTGAGTCACACCCGTTTTGGCGAAGAATGCAACTGATGTACTCACTCGAAGAGCTGAGGCGCCGACGCGGCCAGCAGACAAGTCTTTGGTGGATATCAAAAATATATCACACTATCGATGATCGGCGGTGGAAATCCACTCGAAATCCAGTACTCCGGATCCCAATGAGACTGCATCCCACTCATGCCCGCCCGATCGGCTGAATCTCGGCAGATTAACCAGATCTCAACCATTATCTCGCCAACCGGGCTTGGTTCTATTTCGGGGCAGCTCTTTCGAGGGCATGTCTCGAATCACCCCACTTGTCATAACCGATCGTTCGGCCAATAGACGATATTCTCGCCTCGAGGCAGGCGCGGCATTGGGAGGCTGATTCGTCGAGGCATGGCTTGCCGGGGTAGAGGAGATAATCAGAACGCACTTCGCTCGGAGTAAGAAGGGGCATGATCACGTTCGCTCCGTATTTGAGTCCCTTCTCTCTGCCGATGGGATCCAGCGCTTGAAGGGCGGTGGTCGCCGCTATGTTGATGTCGGGCATGGCAAGCCGCGTCATCGCGATCATCAGCAGGCTGCGCTGGACCTGAGTGGACCTATCGATTTCATAGCCCGTTTGTCCGATCGGCGTCGCTTCGTGGGGGATGAAAGGCCCCATCCCGATCATATCGATGTCCTTTTCCTTGAAGAAGGCTATGTCTCCTGCCAGGTGCCTGGTGGTCTGGCCCGGAAGGCCAATCATGACGCCCGTCCCCACCTGGAAGCCAGCCTCCCGCAACGCGTCGAGGCTCTCAAGCCTCGATTGGAATGACTGTTCATTGGGATGTATCTGGGCGAAAAGCGAGGGATCACTCGTCTCGATTCTGAGAAGGTACCTGTGGGCTCCGGCCTCGCGAAAATGTCGATACGAATCGAGGCTTTGTTCGCCGAGGGAGAGCGTGATACCCAATCCCTGCGGAAGAGCATCGCTTCTGGTCTCGCGCTTGATGAGGCGCACGGCCTCGACGATCGTCTTTATGAACGCCTTGTCACGTCGTTCTCCAGATTGAATTACCACTGAACCATAGCGCTCCTGGGCACACCACTTGGCCGCATCGACTATCTGCTCGACGCTGAGCTCGTAGCGATGAACTCCTTTATTGGACCGCCTGATGCCGCAATAACAACAATCGCATTGGCATATATTGGAGTATTCGATGAGGCCTCGGTAGTAAACCTCCGAGCCGCAGTTCTCGAGCAGCACATTCTCCGCTGCCCGGCGTATTTCCTCGATCTCGTCGGGCCTTGTTGCGCCGAGTATCTCGGCCATTTCATCAATGCTGAAATCTGAACGGGTCCTCAAATCTGCGGCATCAATCATTCTTCGACCTCAAATACACCTCCAATGCGGCTGGGAAGGGCCCGAGCGCCCGCCTCAAAATACCCAGGCTGTGAGCTATAGCAAGACCATAATTCGTGATCGGAACACCCGCTCTTTTGCACTGCAGCAGGCGGGATAGCATCTCCCGACGGTTCCACATGCACGCCCCGCAGTGCACGACGAGCTTGTAGTCGGACAGGTTATCTGGAAAATCATGCCCTTGAACCGTATCGAACTCGAGTCTCCCGCCAACATACTGGGTCAGCCAGCGTGGTATCTTCACACGTCCTATGTCGTCCGCGATCGGATGATGCGAACACGACTCCGCAATCAGCACCCGATCACCCACTTGAAGACGATCAACAGCCAAGACGCCCTCTGTCTGAGTAACCAAATCGCCCTTAAATCGGGCAAAGAGAATTGAGAAACTGGTCATCGGAATTTCGGTCGGCGTATCTGCGGCGACCTTCAAGAAAGCCTGAGAATCGGTAACAACGAGCTTGGGAGGGCGATTCAATCGCTCCAGGCCAGAGCGCAATTCGCGTTCCTTTACGACCATGATTAGCGAATCGGAGTCGAGCAAATCGCGGATGGCCTGAACCTGCGGCAAGATCAGTCGCCCCTTGGGGGCTTCCTTATCGATCGGCACCACCAATATGGCCATTTCATTGGGACCGACCAAGTCGCCTACGATCGTCGGCGCGTTTATAAAATCCGCCGGCGCGCTATCGACGAGGGCTTGGCGGAGATCAAGCACTCCGGCTCCGCTCGCGGCGGCGGTCTTGACGAATTGTATTTTGCGCTCGATCAGGTTCGAGATGACGCCATCATCCGGCTCATTTATGTCGGACTTGTTGAAGACCACGATGACTGGTATCCCCATCCCTCCGAGAGTGGAATGTATCTTCTCCTCGAAATCCCCCCATGCACCGTCTGTCACAATGACCCCCAAATCGGTTCGATCGAAGGCGCGACGGGTTTTCTCGATGCGGAGCTCACCGAGTGCACCGGCGTCATCGATACCAGCTGTATCGATGAATAGAACCGGCCCAATCGGTAGCATTTCCATCGGCTTCTCGACCGGGTCGGTGGTCGTCCCCGCGAATTCGGAGACGATCGACACTTTCTGCCGTGTGATCGCATTGAGCAGGCTGGACTTGCCCACATTGCGACGTCCAAATAGCCCAATATGCAGGCGGAATCCCTTGGGCGCGGAATTTGCCACTTTCAGAGCTTCCTCGGCGGCGTCCCAAGGCGCATCACGGCCTCAGGGGAGATCATCTGGTCAAATTCGTCCGAGCTCATCAGCTTTAGATCGAGCACAATCTCTCTTATCGTGCACTTTTGCTGCCTGGCCAACCTCGCTATCTCTCCGGCCTTCTCGTAACCGATTTTTGGCATGAGCGCAGTCGCAACCGCGGTGGATGCCTCGAGGTTCGACCTGCACCGTTCCTCATTCGCTCGGAGCCCCAAGACGCATTTCTGCCGAAGAATCCGACAGGCCCTCGTCAAGAGATCAATGCTGCTCAGCAAGCAGTCAGCAATCAAAGGTAGAAAGGGATTCAGCTCGAGACTACCGGCTGCGGCGGCCATTGCTATCTCCATATCATTGCCCATGACGAGGATCGCTGCCTGCGTCACCGCCTCTGGTATCACCGGATTCACTTTGTCCGGCATGATCGATGACCCGGCTTGCACGGCAGGCAATGATATCTCTCCAAGGCCTGCCTCGGGACCAGATGAAAGGAGCCTTAAGTCCGAAGATATCTTGTAGAGAGTTGCGGCACACGCCTTGAGTATCCCGGAAACCTCGACGAAGACGTCCGCGTTCTGGGTGTTCTCAACAAGGTTTTCGGCCCGAGCGAAACCGATACCGGTCTGTTCGCGCAGGAATTCCACGACGCGAAAGATGTAGTCGCGTGGCGCGGAGAGACCGGTGCCGATCGCCGTGCCCCCGAGGTTCACCACGCGAAGGCGCTCCTCGCACTTATAGACCCGCCACCGGTCTCGACCAATCGGCTCGGCATAGGCACTCATCTCTCGGCCCAAAGTGGTCAGGACCGCGTCCTGAAGCTGGGTCCTTCCGATCTTCACGATGTGGATGAATTCCCTCTCCTTTTCCTGGAAGGCCTCCTGAAGGGCTACCAACTGCTCTTCGAGCCCTCGCAGCAACACAATCGCAGTGAGTTTGAGGGCAGTGGGGTAAGTGTCGTTCGTCGATTGGTGCCTGTTTATGTCATCCAAGGGGGATACTCGGTCATAATCGCCTACCTGGAGTCCAAGTATCTGAATTGCCCTGTTGGCTATGACCTCGTTGACGCTCATGTTCGTGCTGGTCCCGGCCCCCCCTTGAAGAGCGTCAATCGGGACGAATTCATCGAGCTCGCCGCGAACCATTTCGGCGCAGGCCCTCTCTATTGCGTCTGCTTTGGCCTGGTCCTTGTCCCATAGACCGAGCTCGCGGTTTGCCCGAAAGGCGGCCAGTTTCACCTGCCCGAATGCATGGATCAGGCTGGGATGGACCCTTCGCCCCGACAGAGGGAAGTTGTCAAGTGCCCTTCTGGTGTGAATCCCGTATAGAGAATCAGATAGCAATTCCATCTCGCCGAGGCTATCTCGCTCGATCCGGCGAACTACGGAATTCGCCTTCGGATTGGGATCATCCTCAGCAGAACACATCCCGACGCCCACTCCTTATTTGCTCGAGCATAGATTCCGCCCGCTCTCGAGGTCCGTCGTCCATTGTCGATGTAAATTCGAGTATCGCCTTCTCCCCTACACGACGGGTCTCGGGCGAGGCGTAGTCCTCCAGATATTCGGCAAACGTCGAGATGGCATTCGGATCGCAGTGCCTGCGTATTTCTCCCGGCTTGGCCAGGTCCATGAAGTCCTGGCCCGTCCGCCCAAGCCTGTAGCAGCCCGTGCAGAAACTGGGGATATATCCCATCGAGGCTATGTCCCGAACGACCTCATCCAGAGGACGGTGGTCGCCGAGCGAGAATTGACTCTCGTCCTCCGCCCAAATGTCGGTTGAATATCCCCCGGGATTCGTCCTGCTGCCTGCCGATATCTGGGATACTCCCAGCGCAAACGTCTCTCGGCGAAGCTTCGCAGTCTCCCTCGTGGACATGATGATCCCGGTGTATGGCGTCGCCAGCCTTAGAATAGCCACGATTTTGCGGAAATCCTCATCACTTACCGGATTCGGAGGGTGGCTCGCC
>JAFGIT010000335.1 GCA_016929465.1 Candidatus Coatesiibacteriota bacterium
CTCCTGCCGGAGACATCGATTCTCAGATTCGGTATCTGGTACAGCTCGTCCCATGAAGACTGCAGGTATGACGAATACAGCCGATTAAGCTGAACGTCCAGGGATGCATCGAGCCATTTGCTGCAGCTATCTGACACGACAACCGTGCTCTCCTGTTCGCGAGTCTCGAGAAGCCCCATCTCGAGGAGAAGGTCCATTAAGAACCTGACGAGACGGTCCTGCTTCAATCGGGGGAATTCCGATGGCTTCACGGCCTGTGCATCTATGACAGCCTGAAGCCGGTTAATTGCCGATTTTGCGATCCCGCCCTTCTTGAGGACCTGAAGCCCTCCGGCATCGACCTCTGCAAGCAGAAGAAACAAACTATCGAGAATTCTGTCGTCGAAGAAGAGGTCCAAATCTCTCGGCGCGATCTCCATCTGCCGAGTCCTGCAATCGCTCATCACACCTGGCCGTGAGCAGCCACTTTCTCCCGTGTCTTTCTTCCACCGAGGGCGATCTCGAATGCTTTTTCATACTTCTCCATGATAGTCCCCCAGCTGTAATTTATTCGGAAGAACTTATTTCCCAGGCTTCCCAGCCTCGAGCGGAGAAACTCATTCGAAAGAAGCTCTCTTAGTGAAACGATGAACTCACCCTTCGAGCGGTAGTAAAGCCCACCCGATGCGCGCATGCACTGTCCCCGCAGGACATCTGACTCCCCGTTGGCGAGGACCGGCTTTTTGTAGGCCCACGCCTCCAGTAGGACCATGGATAGACTCTCCAGATACGATGGCATTATCAGCAGTTGGGCTCCTTTCAAGAGAGCCAGTTTATCCTCGAGGGAAACGAAGCCGAGGTGCTTGATCCTGGGGTGGTCCGGAATGTCTATTATGTTATTTCCGATGAGGACCAGATAGGGCTTTGGAACGCCCTCCTGATCGAGATAAGTCATGTAGTAATCGAACATACGGTCACAGCCCTTGTTCTTGTCGATCCTGCCTATATATATAATGTAAGGCTGCCCATTCAGAGAGTACCTTGCCAGCGTTTCCTTAACATCGGCGGTCGGCCTGTGCTCCTCGATGCCAACTCCGGTGACTATGCCGGGCACCGAACCATTGTGCTGGGCCCTCTCGATCAATTGCCTGCTCTCGGGGGTGTTATACAAAATGACACGCGGCTTTCTGAACGTGTCTCCGAATATGGACAGCTCAACAGCCGGATCCGGCTCAGCGGTCGGAACGAGGATCGACTTCTCGGGGAAATGCCTCACGCATTCGTATGAATGATAGTAGCGAAAACTATATGGTATCAGAATGTCGTATCGGTCCGAATTAGCTTTGAGATACTCGACCATCTCCTCGACGAATGGACCCTGCTCCCGCAGCCAGATCCTCTGCTTCGCGATGGAGGTGGGCCCTCCGAAGACCTCGTGCGAAATCAACCCAAAGCGCCGCTCATCGCGAGTGTGCCTGACCCTGAAACGGCGCAGCTTCACGCCATTCACGTTCTCCTCTCCCGGAGGATAATGATCGCGCCAGGATATATAGTCCAGTGCACATGATGAGAGGACTTCGACGTCGTGGTCTCGCGCGAGATGCTCCGCTACTAGACGACAATGGAGCTCAGCGCCACCATTTACCTCCAATCCGTACCTCTGCACGAGGAATCCTATGCGCAAGATGCGGTCCTTTCGATGTCATTCAGCTGCCGTATCGCGCCCTCGCTGATTATCGAAATGGCTTGTGAGACGGCCTCGTCGAAATGGCGATTACTGACGATAGGTATGCTCCTTTCCTGGGCGAGCGCCAGAACATAATCCTGAATCTTCAGGATCGAGTCGAAGTTGTCCAAGTAACGTTGAGCCAGTCTGCTTCTGGCGTGTTCCTCTCTTATCAGGAACCGCGCCTTGTGAGATGCCTTATCCGAGACCGTCGTCATGATCCAGCCTATCATGGCTGAATGCCTGAAACATTCCGTACTCAAAAAGCCCGGCACCAGGTGGACCCCATCGATGATCATGCTTACTCCCTCACGGATCGTTCTCTCGATCATCGCTGTTACGCCGACGCAGATCTGCGTTGCCTGCTGCTGGAAGCCGAATATCACCGGATCCACGCCAGCCGGGAGCGGTACGGAAAGAGCCTTGTGGGCTGTATATGAGGACTCGTGTATCGATGGCACGAATTGCCCGGAAAAGAGCATCTTCATTATGTGTCTTATGCTGTCTGTTGAGATCACCCTATTGATGCCAAGAAAGCGGCCCAGTTCGGCGGCTATTGTCGATTTGCCGGTCCCGGTGCCGCCGCCGATTAGGATGACTATAGGTGTGGAGGAAGCCTTTATGCGACGCCACATCAAGTAGCGCCTCGCGTATTCACCACCGGCAATAGACTCCAGGAATTTGGATGCCCGGTTGCGAATTTCATCCCTCGCTACCAATGACATACGTGACTTTTTCAGGTCTCTCTCCACCAGACGAGCGATGCGAAATGCTGTTTCGGTATCCGCCCCGGATGCTTGAATCGACAGCGTCAAGAGTCCTTTCGAGAAGGGAAAGGATGTCTCGATACCCTTCACCATCAGTTGACGGAAGCTGCGCCGCGCCCGCAAGTACTTCTCGGCGGGTCCATCTCCATACTCCTGTCTGAGTTTGGACGCCACCTCTGCCACGAGTTCCTTCTTCGTGCACCTCGTCGCGCCACGCTCCATGATATCCTTCTGGACAGCGCATGCGAGATCGTAGGCCTCCTCAGTGGTCAGGCCGGAATCCGCGAGTGATTTCGAGAGCAATCCTCTCGAGAACGGGAAGCTTGCCCCGTCCGTGAGGATCACGGGCGGCGGCAACTTGCGTGTCATCTAAAATAGTCCTTCATCCAGTTCATATAGTCCTCAGAACCTTTGATGAGCGGCACACAAATGATCTCGGGCACATCATAGCTGTGCAGTTTCTTTACGCGAGCCTTGAGCGCCTCGAACACGCTCAAATGCGTCTTGACAATCAGCAGGGACTCCTCCGCCGATTGCACGTCGTCATCCCACCAATAGGTGGAGAAAACCTCGGGCAAAACGCTAACGCATGGGGCGAGCTTATCCTGCACGAGCGTCTTGGCAATCTTTCTAGCCTCAGATTCGCTCGAAGCTGATATGAACACCACAATGAAGTCCGATTCGCGCTCCATTCAAACCTCCAAACGCTCATTCGACTGAAAAGGATTTTAGTTGCGTGCTAATACACAGATATTATATCTTAGTGGAGTTTGCCGCCATCGATTTCAGGCATCGGGTGCCTATCTATATCGATATTGCCAAAAGTCTCCTCGTACTTCGCGACATTCATCTCTAACGCCTTCAGGAGCAATTTAGCCCTCAGAGGATTCGTCACAATTCTCTCAAACACGTTGATCTCGTTGCGCCCCGGCATAACTTGACCAATATCGATAACAAACTCATAGCTGCTATGCCATATATTGATGAAGTTAGCATACTTCCCCTGGGCAGCTCCTTCGTCAATCCTAACCTTGAACTGCATCTGTTTAGGCTCCAATCATCTTCCTCCAGAAATATATCATGGGATCAAATACCAGTAGGGAGTTGTTCTCACCTCTATTCTACTTGGAGGGAGGTTACCTGCGCACGCTACCATCGTCAAACACTTGAGCGGCGGAATTCTGCCCCGGCGTAATCAGTGAACAGCCGCCTGTTGTAGGTCTTCTCCCGCCAAAAGCCTCAGACAAGTCGATGGGCCGGATATC
>JAFGIT010000336.1 GCA_016929465.1 Candidatus Coatesiibacteriota bacterium
AAGCAGGGCGCGTCCGCTGAATCCACGGCATCGGCGAGCGCTTCCACTGCATCGCCGCCGAAGAAAAGAGCCAAGGTGGAGAAAGAACAACCACCCAAGAAGGCGCCCAAGAGGCCAGCAGAGAGGCAAACGCCCGCCACTGACAACGGCTTCTGCTTCCCGTCGATCGATCTCCTCGACCCAACCGGGCCGATTGACACGCCAGAGCGCCAGAGCGAGCTGATAAAGAAGGGTGAGCTGATCGCGCAGAAACTCGCGGACCACAATATAGAGGGCAGCATAACGGGCTATCTGACCGGACCGATCATCACCAGGTTCGAGTTCCGTCCCGCTCGCGGCGTCAAGCTCAGCAGGATAATCTCTCTTGCCGACGACCTTGCCCTAGCGATGAAGGCTAAATTCATACCACGCATATCGCCAATCCCGGGCAGGTCGGTGGTCGGGATCGAGATAGCGAATGAGAACCGCCGCACGATATCCTTCAGAGAAGTGCTTTCCTCGGAAAAGTTCTTCGGTAATCAGACCAAGCTGAAGCTCGCATCCGGCACCGACATCGCGGGCCAGCCCTACGTCATCTCGCTCAGCGACATAACACACCTTCTGATTGCGGGAGCCACTGGTACGGGCAAATCGGTCTGCATCAACTCGATGCTCTGCAGCCTGCTCTATTCGGCGACACCGGAAGAGCTGGAGCTCATACTCATCGATCCTAAGGTCCTGGAGCTGTCCCCTTACAACGGCGTCCCGCACCTGAGAGAGCCGGTCATAAGCGATGTCCAGAATGCCGAGCTCGCATTCCGATGGGCGGTCAATGAGATGGACACGAGGTACCTGCTCTTAGCCGAGAAGAGAGTGCGCCATGTGAATGAATACAATGACCGTGTCCGAGAAGAGCGGAAGGCGCGTGCGAACGAGCTCAAGAATCTCAAGCCGGAGGAGGTCCCAACAGACCTCAAGCTGATGCCGTACCTCGTGATTGTCGTGGACGAACTCGCTGATCTGATGCTCACCGCGAGGCAGGCAATCGAGGTGCCCATAATAAAGCTCGCTGCCAAGGCAAGGGCGGCCGGGATTCACCTGGTCCTCGCGACGCAGCGACCCTCCGTCGATGTCGTGACCGGTCTCATCAAGACGAACTTCCCGTCCAGGCTCGCCTTCAGGGTCGCTCAGAAGGTCGATTCGAGGACGATACTCGACCAGAACGGCGCCGAGAAGCTACTGGGGAAGGGCGACATGCTATTCTTGACGCCGGGGACACCCGGACTTGTCCGTTTGCACGGCTCATTCATCTCGGAGCGTGAGGTGGAGCGGATAGTCAAGCACTTGAAGAAGCAGCCGGCGCCGGTGAGGGAGAGCTCGATCTTCGACGAGATGGAAGAGCAGGAAGCGATCGACATCGACGGAGTCGATGATCCGATCTACAAGAGCGCGATAGAGATAGTCGTCCGCTCGAAATACGCCTCGATCTCTCTCCTGCAGCGCAAGCTCAAGGTAGGCCACAGCCGCGCCGCGCGCTACATTGATATGATGGAGCAGCAGGGAATAGTCGGCCCCTTCAG
This sequence comes from Candidatus Coatesiibacteriota bacterium, assembly GCA_016929465.1. Classification (GTDB taxonomy): domain Bacteria; phylum B130-G9; class B130-G9; order B130-G9; family B130-G9; genus JAFGIT01. The sequence goes on from JAFGIT010000336.1 coordinate 1,560, forward strand.
AGGCAGCAAGCCAAGGGAAGTGCTCGTCGATGATGTGGGCTTCTAGAACGTAGGTTCAAAGCTCAAAGTTCAAAGTTCAAGGTTAAGGCGCCGGCTGCCTCCCGCCGAATACCCCTTGACGGATGCGGTTCCGAATTAGCATAAAATCTTCAGGCTTTTCGCCTCCTTTGACTTGCCGCTCGGCAATGGCCTTCGCGAGGTCTATATCGGCATCAACCTTACTCTGCCCCTTACCTTTGGTCTTTCCGATGAATGCCCGGGCTATTCGCAATAATTCCTTCCCTGGGAAAAGGCCAATCCAGTCGGCATTGCCAAGGCTCTTCTCAATTCCTCTATGGTGTTTCGCGAGTACCGCCTCAATCTTGGCGCTATCAAATGACGCCTTGGGCAATTTGCAGACTCCCCTATACCAATTGGAGGCCAGGATGTAACTCAATGCCCCCCCATCGTCCTTAATCGTCGTCAGCCCTGGCCCACTTGGGAAGCCCTTCGATAGGTCGGCGCTCAACTCGAAGAGTGTCCATTTCGTTGCCAACCACCAATCCAGGCTAGCAGCATGTTCTTTGACATGCATTTCGATGTCTTTGGCGCTTCTGTGGAGGCGAGCCTCGCTGCATTCGGCAAGAGCGGTCCAATCAAGAAGGTAGTTTTCGGTCTCGTGTCGTCGCAGCCGGAATACTTCGATCGCTTCGTCGGATTTTGGCCACTTGGTGAAGTTGGATTTTCCGAAATCCCTGTCGCGAACGCCGAACACGTGTGGAAATCCCGCTTGACGAGCATCCCTCGTGGCCGCCTGCACCGTTTCGCCGCATCCGGCCACTGCAACGTGGATTTCTATGTCCCCCCACAGCTTGTTAAGATAGGCCTCTGTAAGAGCGTCTTCCACCCAGATGAATACCGGCGCAATGGCGTAGAGCTCGTGGGCTCCGGCAGCAGTCATTAACGAACCACGGCCTTGCCATCGACCGCAATGCGGGGATCGCCTTCGCGAAGGAGCGTGAACCTCTCATAGCTCATCACTGACTTCAGGATGTCCCAGGAGTGTGTCGCGACGATGATCTGAGTCTCTGGCAGCAGCACTCTCAGCGCTCGCATAATAGCCCTGTGCCACTGCACGTGCATGTGCAGTTCGGGCTCGTCGATGAGCACTATCCCGCCGCGATAGTCGTTCATAGTGAACCACCCAGCCATCGTGAGCACCTCGATCTCGCCTGAGCTCAGCTGATCAACGGGAATCCGTATGCCCTCGACTTTCATGAACAAGTCAAAGCCCTCGTCCGAATTTTCGCTCTTCGGTTCAATCACCAATTCTCGCCTCTGTGCAGGATAGAAGATCTGCCAGGCACTATTCAGGCGCTGGATTTTGGCAATTGCCTCATTCTCAAGCGGTAACTCAATCTGCCCTTTGAAAAGGGAATACGCAAACTCATTGATTAGCGTCTGTTTTATAATCCATAGCCGATTTTCATCCGTCGCAGCTGGGCGCTTGCCTTTCCTGCCTGCGGTAATCGGCAACGCACCGACTAGCTTGGGGCCCCGCCAGGATGAGAAATATGCGATGTGCATTTCATCGTCTCGAAGGTTTCTCAGATGTATTGGATAGGAGACCCTCTCGGATATGATCGGTTTCACAGATCTATCCCTATGATTCCTTTCAATCTTAATCTCCCAGTGGAATTGCACATATTGACCCTCCAACAGAGCATCTGCTTCGATCTCGAAGTTCTTCGCGCCATCCTTCACATTGCATTGCGGATTCTCAGCAGAAGCTGCAGCGATCATTTCTTTCCGACCACAAGCGATGAGTATCGCCTCCAGCACACTCGTTTTGCCGCAGCCGTTGGGGCCGGCGAGGACAACGAGGTCGAGGGGCTTGCCGTCGGGGTCGGTGAAGTCGAGGTCGAGCTCGCCGATGCCCCTGAAATTTCGAATCTTAAGACTCTTGATTTTGATGCTCATACTTGAAGGCTATCGATTCTCGAAGATGGTTTCAATAAATATGATTGGATGAAGAGGCTCTATTATGATATGTGAAGGGGCGACCCGTGGTGAGTCGCCCCCATTTAAGTCTCAGATTAGATCAGTAGCAGGTGCAGGGGAACCACTCGGTGGGCCCGTCGATTATTTTGCCTGATGCGTCCATGGCCGAGACGCGGTAATACATCGTGCCTAATCCAACATAGCCGTTCCATCCCGGCTGGTCACCGGCAATCAGCCGCAAGTAGGTGTCACCCCACTCGAGAGCCGCCTGGCCTCCGCCAATCGAATACTCGAAGTAGTAATGGTTCGCCTCCTCAACAGGCGTCCAGGTCAAGAGGATGGTGTTGTAGAAGAAATCGGGCGGAGATGTGACGATTATCGTGCAAGTTGGCGGCGCGGTGCTGGAGAGATTGTAATGGTATCCCATATCGACCTCAGCAGTATCGAGCGATTCGTCTGCCTGAGTGGTCAACTCCGATAGCCCTGCATTTTCGGCAGTTTTGCTTCCGGCGTTGATGCAGGGACTCAATATGTCGAGGTAGAAATCGCCCAACGGTCCCTTTGTGAATTTCGGATCGAGATGGATGTTGCCCTCACCCATAATCGCCTCATCTTGCACGCAGGAATAGACAGGTTCCAGAAAGCCGCTGAGATCCTCGCCGTTGCCCCAGAAGATGCAATCGGTGACTGTCGCGTCCGGCGCACCAAGAGATATTCCGTCGCCCCATCTATCAGCGGTATTATTGGCGATGGTGCAATTCGCTATGATGGGCTCGCCGTCATAGCCGCCTATTCCGCCGCCATCGTATGTCGCGCTATTATTGTAGATCAGGTTGTTGTATATGATCGGGGTATTGAACTTGATCATCAACCCGCCGCCGCTATTGTCGGCATGGTTACCAGTTATGATGTTATGCCGAATTACGGGCGAACTGCGATCGCACCATATTGCGCCGCCGCAAGTATTGGCTTCACCTGAACCATTTGCGTTACCGCCGGTCATGAGAAAGCCTTCAATATGGAGATTAGTTACATTGCTGCAGAAAATGAGGTGATAGGCTGAGTTCTGAGCGTCCAGCGTTGTCTTCTCGGGGCCCGCTCCTGAAAGCGAGACGTAACTAATCATCTGAAGCGGAAAAGACTCACCATTCGCACTAGCAGAATAGGTCCCTTCCGAAACGTGTATTACGACAGAATTCGAAGATCCCGCATAGGCGGATACGCTGTTGAGGGCATACGTGATTGTCCTCCACGGACTACCCTCGCTGCCGTCGTCGTTGTTATCTCCCGAGATTCCATCAACATATCGGTCTTCGCAAACTCCGAAACCGACTATGCAGATGGCAAATAGGGCCACAAGCAAAAGCGCCAGGCAACATCTCCCTCTCATCAAATACCTCCCCATTTCTTTGGCGGGAAACGCTAGTCTAATAGCGATATCCTGCCGGTTGCATTGAATAAAAAAGACCAGTCACTGACAAATAAAGCGATCAATGCAACACATGTCAACCTGATAAAACGGGGGTATCAGAATTAACCGAAATCGCCCGTTTTTTCGGCATCTTGCATATATCGCTCCCTGCCCCCGATGTATGCATCGCCGCCGTGGATGTCGTTGACGACGACGACCGGCATCGCATCCACCACCATGCGACGGATCGCCTCCGGGCCTAGGTGTTCGGCGAATATCATATCCGACGACACTATCTTGCTTGCGAGGACCGCGCCAAGGCCGCCCGGTGCTGCGAAATAGACCGCACGATGCTCAATGATGGCCTCTTTGACCACTTCCGAGCGCTGGCCCTTCCCAATCATCCCCTTCAGGCCTCTCTCGAGGAGTGCGGGGGTGAAGGCGTCCATCCGCGAACTCGTCGTGGGCCCCGCGGAGCCGATTACTGCTCCTGGCCGAGTGGGTGTCGGTCCGACGTAGTAGATGATTGTGCCCGAGAGATCGAATGGGAGAGGTTCTCCCCTCTGGATCATCTCGAAGAGCAGCTGGTGTGCTGCATCGCGCGCCCCAATTATCTCTCCTGATATGAGGCATTGATCGCCTGCTCTCAGATCGGCAATGACGTCATCTGTCAGGGGAGTTCTGATTACTTTCGGTTCCTGGGCAGAATCGCTCATCAAAGGATGACCTCCGCATGCCTAGCCGCGTGGCACTGCAGGTTTATCGCGACCGGGAGCGAAGCGATGTGGCATGGCGCAGCTTCGATGTGGACCGCGAGTGCCGTGGTCGTCCCTCCCAGACCGAGTGGGCCTATTCCAAGGCCGTTGATCGAATCGAGGAGTTCCCTCTCGAGATCGCGATAGAAGGGGGCTGGATGCACAGAGCCAAATTCCCTGAGAAGAGCTCGCTTTGCGAGTTCTGGGCAGGTGTCGAATGTCCCGCCGATGCCGATACCCACCGTAATGGGCGGACAGGGCTTTGCCCCGGCATTTTCGACGCAGTCGAGCACAGCAGCTTTGATGCCCTCGAGGCCGTCGGCAGGGGAGAGCATGACCAGCCTGCTCATGTTCTCGCTCCCAGATCCCTTGGGCATGAAACGGATGCGAAGTCGGTCGCCCTCGACGATTTTCGTGTGTATGACAGGTGGGGTGTTATCGCCTGTATTCTCCCTATTGCACGGATCCCGTACGATCGATTTCCTGAGATAATGCTCCGAATAGCCCCTTCTCACGCCCTCCGTTATCGCCTGCTCGAGCGTCCCGCCCTCGATCTGGAGCTCGCAGCCGACCTCGACGAAGAGGGCCGCGACGCCGCAGTCCTGACAGATCG
>JAFGIT010000337.1 GCA_016929465.1 Candidatus Coatesiibacteriota bacterium
AGATGATATGCCTCGCACGATGAAGCTCGCTGCCGGCGATGCCTGGGAAGGGACATATACATATACGACTTCATTGAAGGTGGGATATCACACCTTCTACTTCGAGTTCATTGGCGGCGGTGGCGCCGGAACGGTCTGGCTGCCGTATCAGTATGATACACCACCATATTACTATGGACCGACGGTGCTATCAGACGAGCGGACCGAGAGCTGGCCAATGTTCAGGCACGATCCGGACCACAGCGGCGGTTCCCCGGTGATGGCGACGACAACTCCCACGCTCAATTGGAGCTTCATCGCCGGTGGTTACATCCTCTCTTCTCCGGTCGTCGATGCGAATAACACGGCGTACTTCGGCTCCCTTGATGGCAACGTTTACGCCATGAACACAGACGGTTCGGTCAAATGGGCGGCAAGCACCGGGGACTACATCTCCTGCACTCCAGCCGTCGGCGAGGATGGCTCGCTTTACATCGGTTCTGGCGACCACTACTTCTATTGCTTTGACAACGAAGGTGCCCTCAATTGGTCTTACAAGACCGGGGGCGTGATCGACTCTTCGCCTGTAATTGGGATTGATGGAAATATCTACTTTGGCTGCAACGACTGCTATCTCTATTCTATGACAGCAGACGGTGAGCTGAGGTGGCGCTTTGGAACTGACAGTTGGGTGACCTCCTCACCGGCGATATGGTATGACGGCACCGTTTTCTTCGGGTCGGATGATCATTATCTCTATGCGGTCCGTCACGACGGTAACGCTCGATGGAGCTTTGACACGAAAGATGTCATCACCTCCTCACCCACCGTTGGCCCCAACGAGACGATATACGTCGGGTCCGGCAATCAGATGCTCGCGATAAATCCGGATGGCACTCTCAAATGGCGAGTTACCTCGGATAAAATCTTCCGCTCATCGCCCGCGCTTTCGCAGGATGGCGTGCTCTATGTGGGTTCATACGACCACAATCTCTATGCCCTCAACGCCGAAACGGGAGAGGTGAACTGGACCTATGTCGCGAACAACATCATCCATAGTTCTCCGGCGATTGATGGCGATGGCAACGTGCTGATTGGTTCCCACGACGGTAACCTCTACTGCGTTGGCAAAGACGGCACGCTTCTCTGGCGCTTCTACGATCCGGCGAGGCCGGGGTACGGCTTCGATGTTCATACATCGCCGGCCATCGGCCCCGATGGCAGCGTTTATTTCGGGTCTGAGGAGAAGTTCTACGCTCTCAAAGACCTTCCGATGAACAACACGGCACCGACCCTTTCAGATGCGAGCTATGGCCCATCCGGAAGAAGCTCTGCCAGATACACTTTCATGATCCACTACTACGATCAGGAACTCGAGCCGCCTTCCGTGGCGAAGGTAATCGTGGACGATGCTGAGTTCGCTCTCACCCTTCATTCGGGCGATCCGGCGAATGGATACTACGCAGCGACAATCAAGCTGACTCCGGGCGAGCACACGCATCACTACCTGTTCGCTGACACGATGAATAAGGTCGCAAGGTTCCCGGCGGTCGGCGAGATCAATGGACCAGAGATCGAGGATAACTCGCAGACGACGGTCCCATCGACCCGCTCTGCATCCCCGACCGTATGGATGGCTGGATACTGCGGAACGCACATATCGGAGAGACTCGGTGGACGTCTCCACGTGGTGGCGTATTGCACCGATCCCGACAACGATATCGCTCGCGTAGATTTCTGCCGATGGGGAACTCCAATCGAGCAGCTATACGACGAGGGCGAGACGCAGGACGGGCTCGCAGGTGATGGTATCTATGCCTGCTTCATCGATGTCGAGCCTGGATATCTAGACCTCAAGGCTGGGAAGCATCTCTTCGAAGTAGTTGCCACTGATGCCGATGGCAACACCAGCAATGTCTGGCCCTACGTGACCGTTGACGATTATGTGGACGTTGCGGCGCCAGCCGGAATCGGAATGGCGAAGCGCGGCTTGCTAGCGGGGGCCGCTAATTCATCACCGGCAGCTAAGGGCGTTAAGCCAACTGAGACGCTTAGCTTGAATATTCAGAATTATATACTCGACGCGATTCGCGGAGTATCCGGCCGCAACATCGGACCCGAGCCTGAGATCCTCCTCGCGGGATTTGGCAACTGCAAGATCAATGGCGATAGTGGTGGAAAGCTCTTCGTCAACGTCATCGCAAGTGACCCAGATGGGCTATCCGACATCGCATCAGTCGAAGCGAGACGGTCCGAATACGATCCGGGTGAGCTAGGTTTCGCAGACGCAGCGCTCGCCGAACTCACTAGCGATGGCCAAAGAGGGTACTATGGTTTGGATTGCAGCATCTCTGGTGGAGACCGGGGCTATCACCTGGTCGAGGTTCAGGCGACTGACAAGGATGGGAATGTCAGTGAGTTCTTCCCATATCTCGTGGTAAGCGAATAAGGAACGACAGTAGCACAAACGCTATATATGAAAGAATTGCCGCCGGCCGTCCGAGACGGCCGGTCTGGCATTCCTCTGATTGGCGAGATGCGTGTTGAAACAACCTGCATGAGGTCTGGTCGAGTATCCTCTCGCACAAGTTGCCAAAACACATGTCATGTCATGCTGTGCTGTAGAAGGCCAATTCGCCCCGGCTCGGCCGAATGACCTCCTGTAACCATTCTCCCCCGAACAGACGCTCCCTGTTCTCAGGCGTTGGGGCAATGAAGTGGTGGGCTGAGATCGCCCTCTTCATTCTCGCCTTCCTCACCTTTTTCAAGACTCTATGCCCGACAATCTATGTCGGAGATAGTGGCGAGCTGATTACCGCGGCGAGCGGCCTTGGGATACCGCACCCGCCTGGATATCCGATCTTCGTCCTTCTCATAAGACTCGCCTCTCTGCTATTCCCATTCGGCTCCTTTGCGCTGAGGTGCGGGCTCGTTTCAGCAATCTCCGGTGCGGTCGCCGTTCTCCTGCTTTATCGGATTAGCGTCCTCATCCTCTCATTCGGAGAGGGAGAGAGGAGAGCAACGAGATTCGCAATTCCGAGCTCCGCTGCCGCGGCAATCATCTTCACCTTCTCACTCACCTTATGGTCACAGACGACAATCGCAGAGGTCTATGCTCTAACACTCATGATTATACTCCTTCTCTTTTATCTCGTTCTCATCTGGGAAAGGGGGGAAGAGGGGCAGCGGGACCATAGATATCTCATCTTAGCGGCCTTTATCGGCGGACTTGGCCTGTCGAGCCATCATACGGTCGCTCTGATACTGACTGCGCTCACAGCCTATATAATATATAGATCACCCAGAACAATTCTGAACTGGGGACTCGTCTCTTCAGCGATCCTGTTCGGGATCCTTGGCGTCTCGGTTCATATATACCTTGCCATTCGCGCCTCGTGCGATCCCGCTCTCAACTGGGGCGTCCCCGATACGCTCTCGAGCTTCATCAGCCATATACTGAGACGCGAATACGGCAGCCCGAGCCACACGGAGCGATCGCTTGCCCTCCTTTTCAGTCAGTTGGGATTCTATTTGGGAACGCTCGTAAGGCAGTTCACCCCTCTTGGTTTCGGCCTTTCTATAATTGGTCTTGTGGCCGCCATCAAGAGAAGGAACAGGGCATTGTTGCTGCTAGCTGTAACTTTTCTCCTATGCAGTCTATTCTTTATTCTATATACGAACTTCCGGCTGATACCCAGGGACAAATACCTGGTCGAAGTGTTCTTCATCCCCTCATTCGCAATTGCTGCCATCTTCATCGCTTTTGCGCTGCAGTTTCTGTTTGAGAAGGCACATTTTCTGATCAAGGCCGAGAATGGTCGCGTCATCGCCTTCGGAGCTCTCTGCTCGATAGCATGCGCCTTGCCGCTTCTTGCGAACTACCATCCGAGCGATAAGAGCCGGCATTACCTGACCTATGACTACGGAATTAGTATCCTTGAGTCGGTTCCGAGAGACGATTCTGTGGTCCTTGTCGATAGGGACATGGAGGTGTTCACCATTCTCTTTCTGCAGGATGTTGAGCGCATCTGTCCCGATATCGAGATGATAGACCGCTCAGGTATCCTGAGGCGTGACTTCTACCCGGAAGGCATGCGCCTGATGCCCGAACAGAGCAGGACGGTCGCTCAGCTCAAGGCAGAACACGCCTTTATCAGAAAGGAGAGAAGGAGACCAATCTGTTACGTTCCCGGCGTCGATCTTGGCGATATCAGTGATGAATACAAACTGATGCCGGTTGGAGTCGCGACTTTGCTGAAGCCAACCGAGAGCGCGGGACAATACACTGACGAGGAGAGGAATGTGCCAAGTCTGTTCAGGGAGAGATCTCTTCATGATCGCTCTCTCTTCAACGATTACACAAGCAGATGTGTAGCGATGGTTTGGCTATTTCAGTTGGGTGATTCTCTATACTGGCAGGGGGACCGCGATGCCGGAATCGAATTGTGGCGAGAATCGAGCAAGACGGCCGATGACATTATGATCCTTCACACGATGCTTGCTGAAAAGGCAGCATCGATGGGATTGCTTGATCTTGCGATAGATGAGTATTCGAAGATCGGCGAGCTCAGGCCAGACGACCACCTTGTCCCGATGAACCTTGGAATGCTCTACGAACAGCAGGGAAAGCCGTCCGAGGCGATTCGGGAGTTCAAGAGAGCTTACACGATCAAGCCGGACTTTCTGCCGGCGATGAAGGCTGCTATCGAAATCAGTCTTCGCCAGAAGGATTACGCCCAGGCGATCGAATCGGCAACGAAGCTCGGCTCGTTGATGCCTCTCGACCCGGAGGTTCAGCGAAATATCGGCGTAGTCTTTGACCGTGCCGGCAAATACCGTGAGGCGCTCAACGCATACGAGCGAGCAGCCTCTTTGAGGCCCACCTTTGCTCTTGTGCACGCCGATATCGGGCTTTTGAAGGAGAGGATGGGCGACATGGAGGGAGCAAGAGAATCTCTGCAAAGAGCCCTTGCGCTAGATCCAGCGCTCGCCCATACCGACAGGAGATTTCAGGCGAGTGAACTGGCGAAGGAACTGAGCGGCAAGATAAATGCCTCACAGTCGGCTGAGCTCGAGAGTCTATCCAGTGACGAGCTCAAAGCCAGAATTCAGGCCCTGATTGCATCGAGGCAGATCGGGCCCGCGATAGAGGCATATCGACGCCTTGCACAGCTCGAGCCCAAGGACGCTCAAATAAGGGTGAGTATGGGCGTCTTGCTCGATCAGGTCGGCAATCCCGACGAAGCCCAGAAGGCCTTTGAGGAGGCGACAAAGATAGACCCCAATTCGGCCGAGGCACACAACGCGTTGGGGGTTGCCTATGCAAAGAAAGAGGACTACGCGAACGCGCGAAAGCACTGGGAGATGGCGCTCGCTATCAAGCCTGATTCCGAGAGCACTCTGAGTAACCTGAAGCAGCTCGAGCAGCTGGGATATTGAGCGGATAGCACAGTAATGCGGTGGGCCACAGGGCACCGGCACGTTGCCAGTGGCCGTGTGACACATCTCTCTCTTGAATGCTGTCCTATTCGATCTTCAGGTTGACCCGAGTCTTGCCCTTCTCGTCGTCTATCTCGATAACGCTTTCCTCGTCGAGTTCATCGAGATTGGCCAGAACGGCG
>JAFGIT010000033.1 GCA_016929465.1 Candidatus Coatesiibacteriota bacterium
CCAGGAATATACCTATCGGATAATGTATCTCCGTCACCGGATGCTCTGTGTACATCTGAACGTTACGGATGACACCCATCCCACTACCATACTCGAGAAGAACCCACGCCTCGAACTCACCAATCGCTGAGGTATATATCCCGGTGCTGCCCCAGCCGCCAAGAACGATCGCCGGAACCGATGAGCAGGTAAAGGACCATTGAACAGGCGCCATCGCGTTTCCATTCTTGTCGGAAGCGCCTGCAACCAGCGTAACCGTCTCCCCCTCCGTGAACGAACTCGTCGGCTGATACGTGCAGTTGATCGCCGTGTCGCTGCCAGAATCCGCCTGAACCTTCGAAAGCTGAGCGCTCACGTTCTGCCCGTTCACAGTCAGCGTTATGCTCCCCTGATTCACGCCAACGCCTGAATCATAGATCACAAAATATATCGAAGTATCGATCGAGACGTTGTAGGCATTGTTCGCCGGGTTCCGAGATGTAAGAACCGGTGCTGTGTTGTCAACCGTCGTGAAGGTCCAGCGGTCGTTGCTCGTCATGCCCGAGAGGTTACGAGCTGCTGCACGAACCGTGTAACTTTGACTATCAGCCAAGCCGCTCGTGAAGGAAGCATGATACCCATTCTCGATCGCCGTCTTACTCACTTGTTGGCTCTCGCCGTTGAGCGACAACTGGATCGAGTTCATGTCAACACCATAGAGAGCATCGGTCACGTCAACGCTGACCGTCTGCGCTCCGGACGGAACGTTCGTTGCGCCGTCCGCTGGGCTCTTGTTGGTGAAACTCGGGCCACCCTCGCCGATCGTGAAACGGAACTCCTCCTCGAAGGTCAAAGTGCCGCAGTCCTGCTCCGAAGTGATGCGTACGTTCACCCACTCGTCCATGTTGTAGGACGCGGCCCTGTCGTAGGTCACGCGGTAGCCATCGTGGTCATCGAGCGACTCGAAGGTCGCGCCGTTCGATACGTCCTGCTCGCTTGTATCAGACTGCTGCTGGAGATAGATCCGCGTCGCATACCGGTCAACGCAGCTCTCGTCGTCGTAGATATCGAAGTAGATCGGTGTGTCCTTATCGACACCTGTCTGGCCGTCTGTAGGATATTGATTGCTCAGGATCGGAGGCGTCGTGTCGTTCGCCGCAACCGTCATCTGGTAGGTTGCACTGCCGACCGTGCCGGACTTGTCTGAACAACTAAGCGAGAGGCTCACATTGCCTGTAGGCCAGCAGCCAGTAGCGGTGTAAACTACCACGTGGTAGCCGCCGGAGATACGCTCGTAATCGTGTTCGAATTGAGCACTGCCCGCGCTGAACGTGCTGATGTTCACAGAGCAGTCGTCGAAAATGTCGAACTCGACAGGAGTGCAGCGAGATATATTCGTCGAGTTATTCGGAGGATTGAAATTCGTGAAGGTCGGCGCTGCGCTGTCCGTAGGATTGATCTCGAGTATCCAGGTCACCAGCGTGTCGTTATAGGTGGTGTGATTGGTGATAGTCGACCTCTGATTGTAGATATTGAAATCCTTGTCGATCACCACTGCCAGCGGAACATTGCTGCCCCCGAGCGTCCGATACAGGTCGCCGACATTCGCGCCCCACGCAGCCTTGTTCGAATCATACAGAACCGGGTAGTTCGCGTTCGGCGAAGCCGGGAGAGCGCCCAAAATCTGGGCCTCCGTCTCGCGAGCGAAGCCCCCAATCACGAAGAACCTCATGCACTCGTCTCTGTAGGACGCCCACATCCCGTTGGTGAGACTGGCCAGTATCTCCTTCACCTGAGCCTGGTCGCTCTGTGTGCTGAAGAAGAAAAGGACCAGAATCTCACTCTCGTAGTTAGAGAGTGTCACCTGCTGATTATAGGTGGGAGAAGCAGGATTGATGTCACGAAGTGTGAAATCCTTGGCCGCCTGCTGACCCGATACCAACAAGGGAAGAAGCAGGCACAATAGAAAGAAGAATATACCTACACGGCGATTGGACATAGCTGTCCCTCCGTTATTATTACCCATAGCCCCATGTCCCAAACACGGGGCAAATATATCTCTGCATGATACAAAACAAGTATGTAGTCGGGAATATAATCGACTCCTCAATTCACTTCAAGTGTTGATTGATATGAGATTCCGACTCTGATGGTAATTGTTTTTTGCGTTGTCATCTTGCGAGTGGCGGATAGCCTGATACTATACTGACCATGAATAAAGAGACTCATAGATCGAATGGCGGCACATGCGAGGCAACTCGCGGGCGAGCTTCCTTTTTTCAGCTGGTTCGGCTCTGGATAAGGCTTTCGAGGCCGGAATTCCACCTGATTGCGCTTCTGCCGTTCGTGCTAGGCAATCTGCTGGCCGAGTTCTACGGCCATCCGACGAGCCTCTCGATTATGGTCCTGGGTGCGATTGGGACGGTCCTGATAATGCTAATCACCTACTATCTCGGCGAATATTTCGACTACGAGAGCGATTGCATCAATCGGCGTTACAACGCTTTTTCTGGAGGCTCGAGGGTCTTGCCGGCTGGCCAGATAAGACGGGAGGCGCCTCTTATCGCGGCGTTGGTCCTGCTCCTACCCGTTGCCGCGGTAGGGCTGCTACTGCATTTCTATTTCAGGTGCGGGCCATATACGATTCCACTCGGGGTTCTTGGGCTTGCAGCCGGGGTCTTTTACTCCTCGAAGCCAGTTCAGTGGGCCTACCACGGCTTTGGTGAGCTGCTGATCGGCATCTGCTATGGCTGGCTAGCGGTAAACACCGGGTATTACCTGCAGACAGGATCGTTTCACCTCATCGGGACATTCGTCGCGCTGCCCGTGATGACGAGCATCATGGCAGTGATCCTGATGAATGAGATGCCGGACCGGGATGCGGACAAGGCGGTTGGCAAGCAGAACCTGGTCGTATTGCTCGGACCGAAGCTGTCAATGATGCTCTATCGCTTCCTAATTCTCTTGACGCTCCTCTTCGCATTTCTTCCATCTGCGATAGCGTTCTCATTCCCCTACCACTTCGTCCCGCTCTTACTAGTTCCGATTGTCTTGAGGAACCTGATCGCGTCGCAGGAGATGGAGAAGGCGACCGCGAAGCAGGTGGAGTCGCTCTGCGAATTCACTCTACTCTTGAACCTCATCGTGCTTCTGTTGCCTTTGACTGCTCTTATCTACGAGCTGATAAGGCGCGTTTACTGGTTGAATGCACTGTGAAATACCGGGCTGTCGGATTCGATGTCGATGGGACGCTCATCAAGAACATCGGGTATTGCTGGGAGCTGTTTCACGAGCGATTTGGTGTGGCAGACCGGGTTCGTCTCTCCCTCAAGAGGCAATATTTCGAGGGCAAGATAACCTACAAGGAATGGGGTAGCAGAGAAGTTGCCATATGGCGCGAATTGGGCGTTACGCGAGCAGATTTTATCAAAGTCATCGGCAGTCTATGCCTCTCTGATGGCATGCACGAGACGTTGGAGTTGCTCAGGCAGTCCGGGCACTTCCTTTTTATCCTGTCAGGCACGCTACGGATCATTCTCGAGCGCCTAATTCCCGATTACGAATCTCTGTTCGACTATACCGCGGTTTCGAACATCGTCTTTGATGAGGAGGACCGGCCCAATGCGTTCGAACCAGGGCATCCTCTGAGAGAAGCTCGCGAGAGCAAGCGCTCAGAGCTCGAAACGCTTTGCTCGGAGCGGGGATTCGCCCTGTCTGAGACCGCCTATATCGGGGACAATGACAACGATTTGGAGGTACTCGAGGCAGTCGGCCTGGGCATCGCTTTCTGCCCACGGAACACTCGGGTCAGGTCTGCTGCCAAAGTGGCCATCGAGAACCCGGACCTAAGAAAAGTGCTCCCTCACATTCTGGGGCGGTGAAGCCGAGAGTCCGCACTTCATTCTTTCATTCAAACTGCCACTCGCAAGAGGCGATGTTGCTCCCGAATTCGGTTGTGCCGGCGTTCATGCAGGCCACATGCCAGTGGTAGGTGCCCGGCGAGAGAAAGGGGAGGGTCAGGTTGAGAAGCTCGTAATCCTCAATATGCGTGTCAGCTGGTATCTCTACCTCGGTCAGGAATGGCGTCATCTTCGACACGAAGCCAGGATAAAACAGCAGATCGCCCGAGGGGAGCTCTGCCGCCAGGTAGAAATCAGCCGTTTTGGATTTGCCCTCTTGGGTCAAGTCAATTGAGACCCGCATTTCGCCGCCGCTGTACTTCTTCCGGTCCGTTACAATGCTGAGTTGTGTCGAAATTGATGACCCGGCATCTGTATCGAGTCGCCAAAGCCCATCTTCAGGGGTGCCCACCCAGATGATTCCCGAGTGGTCAATTGCAGTACAAAGTAGATCGCTTATGGGAAATGAATCATCAGAAGGCCCATAAACAACCCAATTGTCGCCATCGAAGAGAGCTATCTGATCGCTATCGCCCCCCACGATAGCGGCGCAATTCGGACCTGTATCGATATCATTGATAGGTTGTTCCGCGAAGCCTGGAATTGAGATTTTCATGAATTCATCGTCATCTACTAG
>JAFGIT010000338.1 GCA_016929465.1 Candidatus Coatesiibacteriota bacterium
GCCACAACAACCGGATTGCCTTGGACCGCGGGTGTCTCGATTACGTAGAATGTGAGAACGGGTTCCTCAGGCTTCGGTACGATGAAGTGCGAATACATCTTCTCGAAATATGACAGGATGGTCTGAGAATCAGAGCGTATGCAGAAATCGAGCTCGAATACACGATAATACTCCGCGTGCCTGCAGAGCTTACCGAACTTCTTTATTACCTGCTCGGGCGTTGGAGTTACCAACTTCTCCACTCTAGATCTCCTGACATTCACTTAAAATAGAGAACATGCTTAACACTATCGAACTAGGCGCTGTAATGCTATATCTGAATCTCTTCCGAACTGCTCAAGACCACATCAGATTTCAGCTTTGGGAGCACATCAAAAAAGAGGTCGCGGAATAGCTCCTTTCTCAATTCACAGATACTATCCTGAGCGAAAAAGGTCCCATTATCAACAAGCGCCATTCCCGGGCACCCCCCCTGGCAGTAGTTCTTGAATGGACAATTCCGGCATGCCTCTATTTCTTCGATCCGATTCGAGAGCATCCTATGGAGCTCCATAAACTTCTCGCCTCCAGCAGCCTGCTGTAGCGACATTTCTCTGACATCGCCGAGCTCATATTCCGGGTGATTTAACATTGAGCACGGGAATATCTTGCCTTCAGGATCGACCTCGAGCATTTCGCCGACATGACACCACATCTCGCCCTCGGGGACATCCAGGTAAAGCCCCGGAATACCTCCGCCTATGCTGATCTCTTTATTCGGATTCAGCAGCACCTGGAAGTAATTCTCGTAGAACCTCCGATAGCTCTCGAATGTCGGGCTCAGGATGTCATAATCGCTCTCCGCTCTGCCCAAGCGTGCGAGACATAAGAATCTTATCCCCCCTAGGCCAAGCTTCTGCCCAAGCTCCAACAGCGCGCCGAAATCCTCGTCTGGCTGCCCCATGACTGTTCTGCATACTTCCACATGAGATCCGGCACCATGCTCCTGCAGAAGCCTGATGCCATTAAGCGCCCTATCATACTGGCCTATGCCGCGGATCATGTCATGGATGGCAGCTGTAGCGCCGTCGAGACTTATCTGAAATATGATGGGAAGAGGACCCAGGCTCCTGGCCAGATCATCGGTAATCAGGGTGCCATTCGTCGATAAGATCGTCCGCGTTCGCTCGCATGAATACTCCACGATCTCTACGATATCTTTCCGAAGCAGCGGCTCGCCGCCAGTTATTGCGATCGATGTCTCCGGTCTCTCTGACAGCTGATCTATGATGCGCTTGACATCCGATGTTGACAGCCCGTCTCGTTTATTCAAAGAGCCTATTGCCCCACAGTGGGCGCATCTCAGGTTGCAGTGTCCGGTGATTGTCAGATGGACTCGCTTATTCGCCCTTGCATAGCTGACCTCGCGTGAATCATCCAGATCGTCCAACATGCCCGAACGCTTGAGCTGACTGACAGTCATCTCGACGTCGGGAAGAACCTGTTCTGCCTCGATGCCATAGTGGGCTGCCACGGCATCCGCTATCTCTGCGATTGTCCTGGTTCCGTCACAAAGCGAGGCCATGAACATGGCGGTAGCATTCAGCAGCGCAAATCTGGGCAGGCGAGGGTGCAGAAGCAGATGCTCATTCGCCCTGCGGACATTGAATGCCCCTTCCGGGACTTTCGGACGCGAATCTGAACTTGTGACGAGCACCAACATGAAACTCCTTGCTAACTGGTTTCTATGAGCAATTTGCGGGGACCCTGCTCGAGTAACCCGTAGATTCTAGCTCAACTCCTGTATCATTCTCCGTTATTGAGGCTCGGAATGAGCCTGTTACTCCAGGATGCCATCCTCTCTCAAGGTCTTGATCGCTGCTTCGACGTCGCTTGCAACGTCGCAATCCTCTGGAGCATTGAAAGCCTTCCTCAGGTCCTCGGCAATCTGCTCAATGGTGTGCTTCCCGTCGCAACGCTCCCACACCGCAGCCGCTGTCTTATTCAGAACGGTAACCTTGTCGTTTTCCGAATTGTATAGAAGGGTCTCATTGCCCATTTGAGACTTCTCGAGATGTGTCTTTGCGACGGGCTTGTAATTGCTGTCCATTCCTGGCGTAACCTCCGGCAAAATGATCTTTGCTTAGATTGCTTTTATAGTCCATCAACCTAATCGGAATTGAGGCTCATCTACAGATGATAATCTATAACTTGATTCCCACCCGATTGTCAAGCGCGAGAGCTCCATGAATAGGGAGTCAATACCATCCGGCCCGGCCTGATTCCTGACATGTCGATGTTAGACTACTTCAATATATCGACGCGTTCCGTCTCAAAATATACCAAATACGGGCTATCTCCCTCGCAAGCAACTCGCTGGTGGGCTTCGATTCCGCGAGGTGTCAACAAATAAGACACATCCATTGCAGTTCAGAGGAATGCCACCTTGCTGCAAGAGCGGGCCAATACCTCTGTGCTAAAAAAAGAGGGAACCTCTCGGTTCCCTCCTTCACAAAGAACTATTTCGATTACGTCTATGGGGAAAGGCCCAGCGCCCCTGTTACAGATCCAACTATCGGGTTGGGTCTCGCATCAGTAGGCACCGAGACCAACGCTTTCCCGCACGACACCTATGAAGAAATGCATTGGGCAAAAGGACCCATCTCGTCCACCGAGATAACTCCTAAGTAAATCCGATTACCCTTTCGCCCCGTTCGATAAATAATCCAGTCCTCTAACGGTTCCCAAAACCACAACTTCAGTCTCGGGACATACTATAAGCAGATTGCGTGCCAAATTCAATGCCATGATCTTGTGGCGCTGCACACTTCTCCCTTGTGTTAGGCGATTCCGCCGATTCAAAATCAATAACAAACCGACCAAATATCCGGGCAAATCTGGTCCTCATGCTCCCGGGCCTCTCACATACATCAAAATATGTAACATAGTATGACACTTGAGTCGTGAACATGCTTTCAAAGGGCATGTTTCTCACATCGATTATACTGTATCAGATTGTGACATCGGCGCTCAAAATGTCCGGAAATAGTTGCACAACACTTAGCCAATTGCCTATCCAATGCCCTGTCAGACCACTCCGACACCATAAATATAGATGATCACTCGACGCAATGCACTAACAACTTGACGTAACAGCGCGGCTTGTCCACAATTCCGGCGGCTTTGATACTGGCGCTTAGCTTCATCGGCGGATATATGTGACCGTAGAGTAACCGAATATGTTTGAGAATCGATCGATCGACGTAGTTATTGTCAGCTACAACTGCAAGGACTCGCTCATTCAGTGTCTAGAGAGCCTCGAAGAATGCCGAGGGGCCTTTGACCTGAGAACTATTGTAGTTGATAACGCGTCGTCCGATGAGACCCCCGACGAGATTCAGCTTTTATTCCCGCTCGTCACGGTCATACCTGGCCGGGAGAATCTTGGCTTCAGTAGTGGGTGCAATATCGGGATCGCAGCCGGACGCGCGGAGTTTATTCTTCTCTTGAATCCCGATTGCGTTCTCGATGCTCGCGATCTGCAACGGCTGCTCGAATGCTTGAGGCAGGACACAAAAGCGGCATGTGCTGCCCCACAGCTGATGAAAGGGGGACAACCCAGCGCTCCGGTCTATCGTGCTGTTGTTACACTGCGGGAGTTCTTCGCCAAGATGCTCTTCCTGGATCGAGTCCTGGTAGCCCGAGCAGATAAAGCGCTCGAGACTCCCGATGCCTCGAGTGTCACCAACTCA
>JAFGIT010000339.1 GCA_016929465.1 Candidatus Coatesiibacteriota bacterium
GCCCGGAGACGTCACGAGTGTATTCCGATATTTGAAGGTGTTCTTGCCGCCGCAGTTCGGGCAATTGTCTGGCCTCTCTTCGCTCTGATGGCTGACGCTGCAGTTCTCGCAGAGCCAAGTCCTTGATGGGGCGAATTCCTCTCCCCAGCAGACGGAGCACTTGTGTGGCTCCCTTCTCGACTGGATGATGTTCCCGCAAGACTTGCATTCGAAAACAGGCATTCGAACCCGGACAGCATCCAGCAGAGGAAGGCCGCCCAGTGAATGAACGGTCAGAGCCTCGTCAACGTCGCTGAAGACCGTTCCGCTAGGCTTATCGTTCCGGAGTTTGCTGAGGTAGAAGCACCCCAAGACCATGTCTCTCGACGGCACCGCGAGCGGGCGACCGTTTGCCGGCGACAGGATGTTGTTCGAGGCGAGCATCAGAGATAAGGACTCCGACTGCGCCCTCATCGAGAGCGGGACATGAACCGCCATCTGGTCACCATCGAAATCCGCGTTGAATGCCGCGCAGACCAGCGCAGGAACCTCGATTGCCTTGCCCTCTATCAAGACCGGCTTGAAAGACTGGACACCGAGCCTGTGCAAAGTAGGCGCACGGTTGAGCATAACCGTGTGTTTTTCTACGATGTCATTGAGAATTCGCCAGACTTCGACGTGCTCTGAGTCAACCATCTTGCGGGCACTCTTGATCGTCGGCGCGAGTCCCTCGGCCTGCAAGCGCTGATAGATGAACGGCTTGAATAGCTCGAGCGCCATCCGCTTCGGCAGGCCACACTGGTGTATCCCGAGGTGAGGCCCGATCACGATTACCGAACGACCGGAATAATCAACTCGCTTGCCCAAAAGGTTCTGTCTGAAGCGTCCCTGTTTTCCTCTCAGCATATCCGTCAATGATCGCACGGGGCGATTGTGAGGAGCGACCACCGGTCTCGACCGGCGAGTATTGTCCAGGAGAGCGTCAACCGACTCCTGCAGCATGCGCTTCTCATTCCGGATGATTACCTCAGGAGCCTTGAGAGCGAGCAGTTTCTTTAGCCTATTATTTCGATTCAGTACTCGTCTATATAGGTCGTTGAGATCCGAGGTGGCAAAGCGCCCCCCATCAAGTGGAACCAGCGGCCTGAGATCGGGAGGAAGCACCGGAATAACAGTCATTATCATCCATTCCGGCTTGTTGAATCCTCGTCCCTCTGTGTCAGAAATGCGAAAGTCCTCGACGATTTTGAGGCGCTTGACAGCCTTCTTCGCATTCTGGACGGCGACTCTGACCGGCTTCCCCTCTGGCGGAGAGGAGCCCTCCTCCATCAAACGCTCCGAGACCTCTTCGAACAGGGCCTGATCAACGATCTGGCCTGATTCGAAGTTGCTGTCCTTCGGATCCTTGACTTTAACCCTAGAACGAAGGGATGCTCGCAGCTCTTCCGCTAGCGCATCGAGATCGAGATGCTCTAAGAGCTCACGGATCGCTTCCGCGCCCATCATGGCTCGGAATCCGACTGATTCGCTTAGACGGCGATATTCGTCCTCCGCAACCAAGGCGCCCTTTTCCATTCCGGACTCGCCGGGCTCAACAACCACATAGGACTCGTAATATATTATTCTCTCTAGCTGCTTGATCGTAAGGTCGAGGAGACAGCCAATTCTCGATGGCGGCGCCTTGAAGAACCAGATATGGGCAACAGGGCATGCCAACTCGATGTGGCCAAGTCTCTCCCTGCGAACGATCGAACGGATAACCTCTACATGGCATTTCTCACAAACGATGCCACGATGCTTCATCCGCTTGTATTTGCCGCAGTTGCACTCCCAGTCCTTGACTGGGCCAAAGATCTTGGCGCAGAAGAGTCCATCACGTTCGGGCTTGAAAGTCCGATAATTGATGGTCTCAGGCTTCTTGACCTCACCATAGGACCACTCGCGGATGCGCTCCGGAGAAGCCAAGCCAATCCGTATCGCATCAAAAGCCTTCGGCTCTCTGGGCCTATCAAAAAGGTCTATCGTTCCCTCCAAGGTCTAACCTCCGGTTATCCTATTATGCCTATCCTATCCTCTGCCGGCTCCACCCCAAACGAAGCTCGCGAAAAACGAGTCCGCTTACGGGTCTCCAGAAGCTCGACATCCAATCCGAGGCTTTGCAGCTCTTTGATCAGGACATTGAACGATTCTGGCGTGCCCGGCCTGGCGAGGTCCTGGCCCTTTACAATCGCTTCATATATCTTGTTTCGGCCTTCGACGTCATCACTCTTGACGGTCAGGAACTCCTGGAGCGCGCTCGCCGCACCGTACGCCTCGAGCGCCCAGACCTCCATCTCGCCAAGTCGCTGCCCACCGGACTGTGCCTTGCCGCCAAGCGGCTGCTGAGTCACCAGCGAATAAGGCCCTGTTGAGCGGGCGTGCATCTTGTCGTCGATCAGGTGATCGAGTTTCATCATATAGATGTATCCGACGGTGACTTTCTGGTTGAACGGCTCACCAGTCTGGCCGTCATAAAGCTTGACCTTCCCTGTCTTTGGGAGACCTGCGAGCGATAGCATTCGCCCGATTTCGTCCTCCGTTGCACTCGAGAAAACAGGACAGGCGACCGGCAGTCCGTGTTTCGCGACCAGGGTTGCGAAGCTGCGGAGGTCCTCATCCGAGAAGCCCTTTACATCTGCTTCCATGGCCTCATCACCCTCATAGGTTTTCAACAGCCAATCTCTGATCGCTTCGATGCCGAAGCCGTTCTCGAGCATCTCCGCCGTCTTGTCGCCGATTGCCCGCGATGCCCACCCAAGGTGAGTTTCTAACAATTGGCCCACGTTCATACGCGATGGAACGCCAAGTGGGCTAAGAACTATGTCAACGGGAGTCCCGTCCTCTAAGTATGGCATGCTCTCAGCCGGAAGGACCTTGGCGACAACGCCCTTGTTTCCGTGACGTCCGGCCATCTTGTCTCCGACGCTGAGGCTGCGCTTGATTGCCAGATACACCTTGACCATCTGGATTACGCCCGGGCGCAATTCATCGCCGCCGCGAATTCGTTCACGCTGCTCGCGATAGCGTGTCTCTATCAGATTGATCTGGCTGTTCGTAAGCTCTTCGATCCGCCGTAGTCGCTCTCCAAGCTCGCCGGTCTCACGCTGTGCTATCTCCCTCAAGGTGAAATAGCCGAGCTTCTCCAGCCGCGAAGGAGCTATCTTCTTGCCCTTCTTGCAGATGACCTTTCCTGTCTCTGGCTCAACGTATTCGTTGTCGAGAACTGCGCCATCC
>JAFGIT010000340.1 GCA_016929465.1 Candidatus Coatesiibacteriota bacterium
AGTTCTGCGAGCTGTCACATCGATGATAGTTCGAGATCCCTAGCACCATCGGAGGGAGCACGAGCAGCACGATCGCGCACAGCGATATGAACGCCTTGCGAGGAGCGAGCTGACCGCTTGCTCTTCTGACTCCAGAGCAGAGCTTCAGTATCAAGTTGGCGCCCAATCCCGCGAGCGCCGCTGCGGCAAGGTATGCTGGCAGACAGTATATCGGCTCCAGTTCATCTCTTTCGCCATACAAAAGGGCCACCATCAGCGTCCCGAGCGCGAGTACCACAAAGAACAGAAGCGATGACGTATCTCTCTTGATAATGCCGTGAACAAGGCCTATTAGAGCGAGTATCGCACCCACTATCCCAAGTTCATTGGCAATGGAGGCGAAGAAGGTGCCGGTCGCGGAGAAATACTCGCCCGTCGTCCTGGAGGCCTGCTTGAACTTGTAGTCCTGCTGGGAGATGTGCTCCCACATCCGCTCGGAGATCGAAGTGTCACCCCAGTTGATTGGCGGGTCCTGTTGTGCCCGCAGGGGCATATACAGATAGATCGAGAGCCCAACCATCAGGAATATCAATGCAGTGAGGATTGCCGTCTTCCTGCCCAATATCCTGCCGAATGAGAAGGGGTGCGAGACCAGCAGGGCGATCGGAACAAGGAGCAGCGTCACATGATTGCCGAGGCCAAAGCCGAGCACAAGAAAGAAGAGCGCGATCATTTGCAGCGTAGCAGGATGATGCAATGCCCGAAAGGCGACCAGGATCAATAGCGCTCCAAGCATCAAGTTCAGCGTATAGACCGTCGATTGCGTCGCCTGAAGCCAGAACGTCTCTGACATCGCGAAAAGCCCGGCGGCGACTAATCCCGCTATGAGCCCGGCAATCCTGAGAGTGAACAGGTATATGAGAGCAAGGGCGATGCTCGCGCAGAGCGCGCTCATAAGATTCGCTCTGAAACACGGATTGCCGATTGGGACCAGGAAGGACCATGTCTTCTGCAACATGAGGAAGGCCGGATAGCCTGTCGGATGCGCGATCCCGAGCGTATAGGACGCTGCCGCGAGTTCTCCGCCGTCGCTGAATCTGAAGAGCGGATTCGCCGTCTGAAGATATAGCGTGAACGAGGCAGCTATGATTATGGCCGGAATGATAAGGAGCGTGATTGTGGACCGCGCATAGGGGTGGCGCTGGTCTCGGCCCTCTTTTGCGTCGCTATGTGCGGGCGGGCCTGCCATTGCGAATGACCAGATTGACACTTACTGATGCTCCTTCGAGAGTTTTCGTGTGCATTTCGGGGCTCCCACGCTCTTCCCGTCAGTTGTGAAGGTGATATCGCCGCACTCATCGGTTCGATAGACCGCGATTCCCATACTCTTCAGCCTGTCGAGAACGACCTGGTGAGGGCGGCCGTATTTGTTCGGCGCGGTGACGGGTATGACCGCATACCTGGGTGCGACTGCCTTCAGGAACTCTTCGCCCGTCGCGTCCGATGCACCATGATGGCTGACCTTCAGGATGTCGCTTTTGAGAGGGACCTCGTCAAAGAGCAGAACTCCTTCTGTGACGTCGTTCGCGTCACCGGTGAATAGCGCGGCTATATCGCCGTAGCGAATTCGAACCACAATGCAGTCTGTGTGTATGTGCTTCGCCTGTCGCTTGGGATTCAAGAAGTCGAGATGGACGCCCGAGGGCAAACTGAGGATCATCCGGCCAAAGAGGGTCGTGGTCGTTCCCTTGAATGCCTTAAGAGCTTCTCGGTATGCGGCAAAGCCCTCGCACTCATATTCCATGCCTGTGTCATAGAGCGACCTTACCTCGAATTCGCGCAGGATTTTGGCGAGGCCACCGACGTGGTCCGGGTGGGGGTGCGTGGCGATCATTATGTCGATTGTCTTGACGCGCCTCGATTTCAGGTAATTCGCAACCTTGCCGCCGCCCTCCTCAGTTCCCCCATCGATCAGGATGTGCTCGCCTGCGGGCGTTTCGATGAGCGCCGCGTCCGCGATCCCGACGTCGAAGAAGGTGATGGTCAGTTGTCCTTCAGAGGCGAGGACAGACTGACTGAGAAGAAATATGAGAATAAAATATAGAACTCGCCGCATCCCGTATCCCGTGCTGCAAATGCAAATAGGAAACCATCATGGCCCCGCCATGAGCCGGCAGCACATTACCACATCCGAAGACGATACGGCAATGAGGAGAGGGCGCACCCAATAATTCGGGTTGCCCTGAGTGCGCTGGTTTTGGGAGTGCATGCGAGCTCTCGCCGCTTTGCTTTGCGGCGACCCGGCACCGCATCCCATGGATTGCCTTTGATTAAGGCCGCTCCATCGCTATATGCCGTGCTGCATAAGTAACAACAAAGTGTAGCTTTCGCAGGTCGTTCTCTAGGCAGACCCATTCAGCCGCTGCTGGACGTAGCGTCGGGCAATCGATGAGTCTATTCCCGCCATGCAGGCGTCATTGCAGCGTTATCGATTTTATCCCTATATCCGACAGCGGTGATATTGTCCCCGGTTTTACGAAGGCGGCGAAGAAGCAGAACTCACCAGAGACATCGAACGGTTTCATCGGAATGTCCACCTCCCATGAGAGAGCGTCGGGGATCTTCAATCCCTCGGTCGAAAAACGCTCGTAGAGAGGTCTTATTTCCGGTGCCCAGTCCACACCGGTCCCGTGACCCAAAGGAGAGTAGAACTCGCCATCCGGTGTCAGGACGACGATGACGAGATCAGCCATGACCGGGTAAAACGGGAGCTTGAAATCGAGGCTAACCTCCGCCGTATCACCCATGAGCCAATAATCATCGCTGTCACTGCTCACTTCGACGAAGGGCGTCCCAGCAACCATGAACTCATCCATAGCGACATTCGATGCTAGGTCGAACGTGCCGGTATCGAACGCAGCCATTCTGAGAGTGTAGGTCCCCGTCTCTGTGATCTGCGGCAATCCAGAGGGCACCCCAGAGAGCCACCAAGGAGA
>JAFGIT010000034.1 GCA_016929465.1 Candidatus Coatesiibacteriota bacterium
CTCGGAACGAATGACGGTGGCGTCAGCATCTTTGACGGCACGGACTGGACCACGCTCTGTGCCGGGCATTTCAATGCACCCGACACCCGCCTCGATAAGGTCGTATTCGACGCGGCGGGAAAGGCCTGGTTCGCCTCCAACGGCGGCGGGGTAACGGTATTCGATGGATCACACTGGCAAAACTATACCCATAGGAACGCCCCGTTCAGGAGCGCATGGGTGGGTGCGATTGCGGTCCACCCGGATGGCACCGTGTGGGTCGGAACGGAGGGGGGCGGCGCCTATTCCTTCGACGGAAACGCCTGGAGAATTTTCGCGCCGCCGGAGACCGGCTTTATCCACGACGCGATCACCGATATAGCAGTGGACCAGGCCGGACGGACATGGTTCGCCACTGGACACCACGGCCTGAGCGTCTTCGACGGCAAGAAGTGGACGGTCTATAATCCGGCGGACAGCGGACCTACGAGCCGCGATGTGCGTGGCATTGCGATCGATGCGAAGGGCAGGATGTGGTTCGCGACTATGAATGGTCTCGCACGTTTCTATGGTAAGTCATGGAAGGTCTATAGCACCACTAACAGCGGCCTGGACCAGGACAGGTGTTACTCCATCGCGGCCACGCGCGACGGTTCCGTGTGGGTGGGTCACCAGAACTCGGTCAGCGTGTTCGACGGTAAGGGGTGGTCGGTCCACAAGGCGCATCAAGACGGCCTCCCGTCTGGCTTTGTGCAATCGATAACCGAGGATGAGGATGGTGCGATCTGGTTTGGGACATCGCGGGGAGGACTCGCCAGGCTTCTCAACGCGAGCTGGAAGATCTATACTGCGCAGAATTCGATGCTCGCGGACAACGAAGTGACGGATGTCGGGGTCGCTCCCGACGGTCGGTTGTTCATTACGACCGGACTGGGCCTGAATGTCCTGACAATTACGGAGCCGGAAGCCCAGTCCGAATAATTGCGGCGACCGGCTTCAGAGCCGCAGCGCCAGAGATGGACAATATGGACTGAATGGACAACATGGACAGGCGGGAAGCCCGTCCTGGACGTTGGCAGTTAGCAGTTGGCAGTTGGCAGTCCGCCTTCCTCCCAATTGACCTCTTTGCCCCCTTTGACCTTTTGACCCTTTGACCTATTTACCTATTCGCCCTTTTGACCTATTGACCCCTTGACCCGTCTAATCTACATGATATGACGCTATGGCGACCTTGCCATCGCGTGGGCCGATCAGGAGGTCCATACCACCGAATAGGCTTATGCCCGCGTAGAAGGTGTAGTCGCCCGGGGTGAGGAGAGATGTGTCTATATTGACGAGTTCCTCAGTCCGGCAAGATGAGGCTGATAGCGTCAGGTTGAGCGGCGATGGTTCTGGGCCCCAATTGGGATAGTAGAATATATTGCCATTGTATTCACATGCCAGCCACAGCGATACGGGGATTATTTCGCCCGCATTCGTGAGATCTGCGGCCAACTTCAGGGTGCCGACCGGATTCTCGGCAGCCGAGAGTGCAATCGACTGCTGGGCAGGACCACCATCCTCGAGGCGCGAAAGCCCACCAGATGTGCCGACCCACTTGTCGCCGTTATGGTCGATTGTGATAGAGTAGAGCCTCGTGCCTGCGAGCCCATCAGATTGATGGAATTCGGCCACGGAGCCGTCCTGCTTCATGCTGATCACGCTGTAGCGTCTCATCGAGTCATAGGCCAGGAACCAAAGATCACCGTTCGCATCAAAGGCCCCGAAAGTCGTCATTTCGCTCGATAGCTCCTTCCAACTCCCCTCATCGAGGCGATAGACCCCCGCCTGAGTGAAAAAGACAAGGCGCTGCTGTAGGTCGAATACCACGCTTGCCACACCGACATCGGCGAACGGCAAGGGTTCTGGAAGCTGGTCCACTCGCCAGTTCTCGCCGTCGAATATACTGATTAAGCTGTCCAGTATGACCCAGATTTCGTCATTCGATGCAA
Organism: Candidatus Coatesiibacteriota bacterium; assembly: GCA_016929465.1. Classification (GTDB taxonomy): domain Bacteria; phylum B130-G9; class B130-G9; order B130-G9; family B130-G9; genus JAFGIT01. The sequence goes on from JAFGIT010000034.1 coordinate 1,971, forward strand.
TCGCAAGCGTTGGCGCTTCACGACCTCCAATGCCTGGGCCGAATATACTGCCGGTCGGATAGACGTCCCACACATCGTCCTTTATCCGTACAACGCCGCTGAAATCGCTTGTATAATCGGGCCCCACACAGGCCCATATTTCCCCATCTGGGCCGGGCTCCAGCGTCTCGGCGATGCAGTCCGTTACGCCGTGGTCATATCCTTCCTGGAATGAGAATTCTACGCCATCGAAGGTTATCAGGCGGAATGGATACTGCAGCACGTGTATAGCCCCCTCCGTGTCCCCGCACGCCGCGATAATGCCGGCGTTGCCGAATACACCCTCTGGCCTGAAGTACTTCCAGGCATCGCCTTCTTTGTATCCTGTGCCATATATAGATGGATGGTCCGTGGCGATCCAATCGCGTCCCTGGAAGTCCTCTACTACATCCATAATGACATTTTCGGGAGGGCCATCGGGGAATCCGATGTGCGAGAAATCAATCCCATCGAATAGAATGAGGCCGTCGGTCCTGGTGGCTATCAGAATGCTCTCGCCCCCCAGGGGTGCCACTCCCCATACACCATACCGATAGGTCGCCTGGTCATCGGGGTCATAAACCAAGCTGATCCCGCATGCCTCGGTGATGATCAGCTCATCGCCCCCACGGTTTCGTCGGAGGAGACCGGCGCTGGCGTACGCCCATAGGGTTCCATTTGCATTGAAGTTGAAGCCGTTTGGCCCGTACGGGAACGGGCCCCAGATTGAGCCATCGTCGAGCTTGATCCACTCGTCTTCATCAAACATCCAGAGACCTTGCTCAGAGCCAGCATAGACAACGCCCGATAGGTCGCGAGAAAACTGGTACAGACCAGTTTCGAACTCCTTGCAGTCGATGAACGTCCCGCTGTGCTCATCGTACCTCTCTATGCCATTTGCTGCGTAAAAGACATTGCCAGATCGATCCACAATCAACTCATAAGGGAAGCCTTCCGTAGAGACGGGATTCACTTCAGTGCCGACAATATGGAATAAGTGGTCCCAGGGATTACCTGGTATGGTCCCTATGACCCAAGCCTCGTCACGTGAGATGGCCGCGATACCATAGCCACCCGAGAATTCGGCGAAATTGTAAATCTCTCCGTCCGCAAGCCGTGCAACCTGCCAGCCGCCCATCCATACTGAGCCATCGGGAGCGATATCGGTGGCGCAGGTCTGGCTGAAACTCGCGCCAGTACTAGTCGAAAGCTCGGCGAGCTCCATGCCATCCCAGGCAAGCGTGCCGCAGAATGTGCCGATGGCAACGCTGCCTGCTTGTGAGGACACGATGTAGTTGTGGTTGTAATTTCGGTAGCTCTCGATCTCGAAACCTATCGCGAGAGAGCTGAAAAGCAGAAACAGCGCGGAGATGAGAACTATATTCAGGCTCGAACTCTTTTGGATAAGCATGGTGCAGACTCCGGAACAAGTAAATGAATAGTCATTAATTCTACGCATGTTACCATAAGATATCTTTATGATTGAGTCAACAGAAACGGGAGTTGTGCTATCGGGACGCGGCGGTTATTATCCCTTAATTGCGAACCAATTTGGATTGGAGGCGGGGTAGATGAAATTTATGCCGGGGCTCGACCTTTGCGAGCGGTTTTACCGCGACGCGGTCAGCCCGATACTCGAAAGGCACTTCCCGGGATTGGTTCATTCGGCGGGTAGGCTGGGCCGCGGTTCGGATGTTCTCGGCTTCGATACGCCGACTTCGATGGACCATCACTGGGGGCCCAGGGTCACTCTTTTCTTGAAGGGTGACGACTTCGACCGATACGGAGAGAGCATCCCCGAAGTCATGTCAAGGGAGTTGCCCTACGAGGTCTGCGGGATACCGACCAATTTCTGCCACCAGGAGGCCCGGTTCGGACAGCTCAAAGCAATCGAAAGCGGCCCGGTCAGCCATGGTGTATCCGTGACCACGACCAAGGCCTTCTTCGAGGGCTATATCGGTATCAATGCGCTGGATGGACTATCGGCTCTCGATTGGCTCTTGATACCCCATCAGCTGCTACGAACGATCGCATCGGGGAGGGTATTTCACGACGGGCTGGGAGAATTGGGACCCGCACGGGAGGTGCTTGCGTGGTATCCGCATGACGTTTGGCTGTATCTTTTGGCCTGCCAATGGAGACGGATCGATCAGGAAGAGCCTTTCATGGCTCGCTGCGACGACGTCGGCGATGAGCTGGGCTCTCGTCTCGTCGCATCGCGGATGATCAATGAGCTGATGAGGCTCTGCTTCCTGATGGAGCGGCAATATGCCCCCTATTACAAGTGGTTCGGCACGGCCTTCTCTCGGCTCGAATGCGCGAGCATTCTGACGCCGATATTCCAATCGATCTTCGACAGCAGGAATTGGCGGGAGCGAGAGCAGCACCTATCCACCGCATACATTCAAGTCGCGAAGATGCACAATGCACTTTCACTAACTCCCCACATAGAGCCCGAACTATCGAATTTCCACAGCCGACCATACATGGTTCTGCATTCGGAGCGATTCGTGGATGCTCTCCATGGTCAGATCGAGTCGGAAGAGGTCCGACTGCTGCCCAAGCATATCGGTGCGGTCTGGCAGTTTGCTGATTCGACGGACGTTCTCGACAGGCTCAATAGGTGCAGGCAATTAAGGGTGCTATATCGCTGATTGCATTGGTCGTTGGCAGTTGGCAGTCAGCAGTTGGTCTCCCTCCCCTCTGACCTTTTTGACCTTTTGTACTTCCCCCCCGCCCGCCTACGGCAGCGGGTAGTGGTAGCCCATATCAACCTTGCCGGTGTCGGGTGTGCCATCCGCCTGGGTGGTCCTGTTCGAGAGGCCTGCATCGACGGCGGATTGGCTTCCCGCGTCTATGCACGGGCTGTCGGGGTGGAGGTAATAGCCGCCGAATGGGCCTGTGACGAATATCGGATTGTCGTCGATACAGCCTTCCTCACCTGCCCATGGCCAGTCCTGGATGCAGCAGAATGAGATCGAGCCGTATATTCGATTTGGCTCCTCGGAGCCAGTGTTTCCCCATACGATGCAGTCCCTGACCAGATCATGGTCGTGGTGGATCGCACTTCCGAGGGGGGCGGAATTATTCGCTATCGTGCAATTGATGAGGGACCTTCCGCCGTCATTGCAGAGGCCGCCGCCGAAATCATGCGCGCAATTGCCGGAAATCAAGCAGTTAACTATCAGGCCCTGGCAGCCGCTGACGCCACCACCACCCATCCCAGCAGAATTATCCGCAATCAAGCAGTTGGATATCATGCCAGAGCAATCGTACAGGCCGCCACCGTGGAAGGCTGAATTGCTCCAGATCTCACAGTCGGATATGAGCCCGTCGCAGCCCGATATTCCCCCGCCGCCGAATGATGCGGCATTCCCGAAAATGCGGCAATTCGCTATCTCGATCTTTGAGAGAAGCGGGTTCCACCCCCCGATGCCGGCACGGATACCGCCACCGCTCTCTGCTGAGCCATTGGTGATCGACAAGCCCAGTATCTTGCATGTTTCGTTCTCGGTGCCATTCAACTCAATGACAGAGCCATTCTGGCCGCCGTCAATCACGGTCGTCTCCACGATATCGGGATCGAGAGGATCGAGGGAGGTTAGCGTCAGGTTCTTTCCGTCAAAGCTGACATTCTCGAGGTAGAGGCCTGGGTGGACGACGATCGTATCAGACTCCATGGCGCAATCGATAGCATGCTGAATGATATCGAAGTCGCCAGAACCATCCTGCTTCACCGAGAATTCCAGCGCGAAGCCGCGATGGTAGTTGATAGTGAATTCAGCGACGTTGCTTATGGGCTTCTGGCTAATATGATCGAGCACGAGCGCGTAAATGACAAATATATCTCCCCTCTCCAATGTGGTGAACGCATAGTCGAACGGCTTCGGGCTCCAGGTCTCTCCCGGCCCGAGTTCCACGCCGGAAGCCCATGGCGCCCAATGATCATCGAGTGCAGGCAGGAAGAGAAACTCGCCTTCAACCGTCTTCAGCGCTGCGAAAAGGTCAATCTCCCTTGTGCAGCCGATGTTTAGAACCTCAGCCTTGATCTCCATCACATCCTGACCGACGTACATATCCCGATCAGCGGCGACAGTGACGCTGCATCCCTCCAGGAACTCATAGGCACCAATATCAACGCCATCGCCGATTATGCGAAGTGAACCATCCAGATCGACGTCGCCGATCTGGGCATTCGAGTCGCCTGCATCGATACAAGGAGAGGCTGATTGCAGACGGAAATCGCGAGTCCAGAAATCAACGAAGAGAGGGTCTTCCGATATGTTTCCGCTACCGCCACCACCCCAGGATTCGATGCAACAATGGGTCGGGATGCAAGATCCCAGATATATCGAAGGGCTGTCCTTTGCGGTATTATTCCAGATGATGGTGTTTATGATCTCTCCTTGAGGGTCGTGGAATCCGCCTCCTGATTGCGCCGAGTTGCCCGCGACGGTGCAATTCACAATTGACGCTCTGCCCCATGCGAAGCCGCCGCCCTCAGCGTCGGCGCCGTTGTTGCTGATCAGACAGCTGATGAAGCTGCCCCAACAGCTGCTTACTGCACCGCCACATGGCGCGGAATTATCGCTTATGACACAACGTTCGAATCGACCGCTGCCGCCGTAGATTGCACCTCCTGATTCCGAAGCGGCATTCTCCGTGATGACGCATCTCGACACAAGACCATCGCAGTTGCAGAGCCCGGCGCCAGAGCTTGCGGCTCGGTTGCCTGAAATGAGGCAATTAATGATGTCACCACCGCAATCATCCAGGCCGCCTGCCCCGCCAATAAGAGAAGTCCGTTGATTGGCGCGATTGCCAATGACCGAGCAACCCTCGATATCACAAGGACATGAAGAGAAGCCACCCCCGCCCCAACCTGCGATGTTCTCGGAGATAGTGCAGTTCGATATGAGACCGGAACAGCGATTAAAGCCGCCCCCATCCAATCCCGATTCATTTCCGCCGATAAAGCTGTCTGCGACGTTGACATCACAGTGTGAAAGGCCTCCACCGTGCGCTTCAGAACGGTTCCCCGATATCGAGCAGCTACTTATGTCGCCCTTAAAGGCATATATGCCACCACCATCCTCGCTCGCCGAACTGTCGGATATTATGCAATTTTGCAGGATGTCATGTCCCCCGAACTCCACGGGCCTCGACCACAATATTCCGCCGCCATACGCTGCGAAGCCATGCTTCAGAGTGATCCCCCCGAGCAGGATCGAGCCTCCGTCGCTCGTGAATGTCACCACGGAGCCTTCATCGCGCCCATCGACTATCGTTGCCTCAACGGTCGATGGGTCGTCTGGATCGATGGACCGCACCGTCAAATCCCGATTCCCAACTCTCAGGTTCTCGAAGTAAATCCCAGGATGAATGACAACCGAAGCGCCGGAACGAACGCCATCTATAGCCGCTTGAATCGTGGGGAAATCGCCCGTGCCGTCGGGCTTCACAGTGTACTCGTTTGTTGGGGCGGAGCTGTAATGAAAGGAGCCGATGAAGATATTGCTTGTGAATTCGCCGATCGAGCCAGCACTCGAGAGAGCAGCATAGGACCGGTACGTTCCACTGGGCTCGTATCCCGTGAATTGCGCGCCAAATGACACGAAGGGCCTCGCGGAGATGTCCGCCTCCAACTCGAACGAGCTGAAGCAGGGAGTCCAATCTGGAGCAATCCAGGGCAGGAACAACAGATCCCCGAGTGGAGTCTCGACGGCGGCATATACATCGACGATGCGGGCCTTTCCCAGATTTCGCACCTCGAGCTCGAGCGTGAGCTGATCCCTGTCTGAGTAGGTTGGTTTGTCGCTTAGCATTCCGACGTAACATCCGAAGGGATACTCGAAAGCTCCCATGTCCACAGATGATCCAACGATTCTTGGATTGCCTTCGAGATCCCGATTGCCATAGCCGGCGGATTCAGAACCGGCATTCGCGCAGGGCGAGAAGGGGCTGAGCCGGTAGTCGCCCAGAAGCGGATCAATGAATTGCGGGTCGTCCGAGATATTGCCTGCGCCGTTTGCGCCGCCTTGAACACAGGAATAGGTTGTGGAGCTCACGCAGAGCTCTCCCCCTTCGTTCCCCCAGAGAATCAGATTGCTGTTGTCGCCATAGCACATCGAGAGGCCGCCGCCTTCCCAGGCCGAGTTATATGCGATGGTGCAGTTGACGATCGCACCGTCACAGGATGCCAGACCGCCGCCTCTGATCTGCATGGTTCCACCGCGGTTGCCTGTGATAAGGCAATTCGATATCGTCCCACCACAACCGAATAGCCCTCCACAAACGCCCGAGGCAGAGTTGTTGCTGACTATGCAACGGTCGATCAAACCCCCGCAGTACACGATTCCACCTCCAGCGAAGCCCTCGTTAGCGGTCACGATGCAATCAGTTATCGTCGCCATCGTGAATGGGCCCGAAGCGGAGAAAGGTGCACAATTGATGCCGCTGTCGTCGCCGTTTGTGATCTTGAATCCCGCCAGCAGGCAGTCTTCGCTCTCGGTCCCATCAAACGTTACAACTGCGCCGTAGCCTCCCCCGTCGATTACGGTCATCTCTACTACCGTCCGGTCCTTCGGATTGGTCGATACGAGCGCCAGGTTTTTCGCATTGAAGCGGATATTCTCATAGTAAGTCCCCGGATGAACGACGATCTCATCACCGTCCGCCGCCGCATCGATCGCATCCTGGATGGCTGTGAAGTCGCCGGTGCCGTCTTGCTTCACATTATATGTCGCTGCATGCGCCGCACCTGCAATTCCTATCAGAATTAGAGCACCCAGAATGCATCCGATTCGCTTCATATCATTCCCCTTGTCACCCTTTTTGCTTGTCCCTTCTCCTTTGCCCCCTTGACCTTTTGACCTGCCATTTCGCGATTCGTGCGCTTTCTCGAACAGATATTAAGCAATATCCATGCCAAACCCGTGAAAATTCACAGGAGGAGGGCCGCATGTCGGCTAAATGGGAGGGATTATACTAAGCGGGGAGTTATCTGCGGTCCTGATGGTGGATCGCTTGCCTGGATCAATATTGATCCACTCAGGCAAATTCAGCTGGGGCCTTAAGGTTCGGATCGCCGCCTATCAGCCAATCTGCAGAGGGTGGGTCAATTTTTGACCCAGCGCAGGACCACTGGATCACACGAGGGTGACTTCCCAATGGCGCTACAACATCGAGACAGGGTCGATATCTACGGAGATGCGGACGCCGCCAGATCCGAGTTTCGCCTTCTCGAACTCCTTCAGCTTGTGATGCAGGTAAGCATGCAATCGCTTGGAGTTGTATGACCGCGCAAACGCCTGGAATCGGAAGCGGTCCTTCAGCTTAGCAATCGGGGCCTCCGCTGGCCCGAGAATCGAGATGTCTTCGGTAAGGCCGGAGCGGAGTAGTTCTCCCACAAGTTCGGCCGCAACCATGGTCTTGTCCTGGTCCCTTCCGGTGATGAGGATCGAGGCGAGTCTGGTGAGTGGAGGCAGGCCCAGTTTCTTCCTGAATTTCATCTCCTGCTCAAAGAATAATGCGTAATCCTGCGCGGCGGCAGCCTTGATCGCGCAGTGCTCCGGTGAATACGTCTGTAGCAGGACCTTGCCTTGCTTTCCGTGTCTTCCGGGGCGACCGCAGACCTGTGTGAGTAGTTGGAATGTTCGCTCTGCAGCCCTGAAATCGGGCAAATTCAGTATTATATCTGCAAGGACGACGACAGCGAGCGTTAGGTGGGGGAAGTTGTGGCCCTTGGCCGTAATCTGTGTCCCTACAATGATATCGACATCGCCCCTGGTTATCGCAGTCAGGGCGCTTTCGTATTTCTTCCTGGTCGAAATCGCGTCGCTGTCCATCCTGAGTATCTTCGCATCGGGAAAGATCCTCGCCGCCTCGTCCTCCACCCTCTCAGTCCCGAACCCGAACGAGACTATCTTCTCTGAATGGCACGAGTCGCACTGCCTCGGAACGCGGCGTGAGTTGCCGCAAAGATGGCAGACGAGCGAATCCCTTGCGCTGTGGTGCGTGAGGGTGATGTCGCAGTGGTCGCAGCGGAATACGTAGCCGCATTTGCTGCAGGTCAAAAACGACGAAAATCCCCTCACGTTCATGAAGAGAAGGACCTGTTCACCTGCCGCGAGCGTCTTGGAGATGGCCTCCCTCGCCTCGAGAGTCAGGACGGAGGGAGCGACGATCTGTCTCTGCCTGAGATCGAGCATGGAGACCTCCGCCATTGGGCGAGAGTCGACTCTCTTGCTGAGAAAGATGTGCTCATATTTGCCTCGGCTCGAGTTGTAGAATGTCTCGAGAGAGGGCGTTGCCCCTGACAGGACGACTGGGCACGCATGAATCGAAGCCGACATCACCGCCACGTCCCTCGCGTTGTAGAATGGGCTTCCGCCCTGCTTGTAGGTCGTCTCGTGCTCCTCGTCAACGACGATAAGGCCGAGCTTCGAAAGGGGCGCGAAGACCGCCGAGCGAACGCCGATTACGATATCGACTTCGCCGCTATGTGCCCTTTCCCACTGGTCACGACGCTGGGCGGGCGTCAGCTTGCTATGGAATACGCCCGCTCTCTCACCGAAGCGGTGGGCAAGGAGCGAGAGAAGAGCCGGCGTCAGGGATATCTCTGGGACCAGGACCAGCGCCCGCCTGCCCTTTCTGATGACGTGCTCCGCAGCCCTCAAGAAGACCTCCGTCTTGCCGCTGCCAGTCACACCGTGAAGGAGTATGGGCTTCGGGTCCTTCGCGTCTGCAGCGGCGATGATCCTCGCAAGCGCAGCTTTCTGCTCCTCGTTGAGCTTCAGCTCCAGGTCGAACTCCCAGCCATCGGTGCAGAATTCGGATACCGAGGCGAGAGCTGCGACATTAATGGGGGGCTTCCCTCTTCGGCGCTTCGATTGCGTTTCATCCCTATAGCCCGGAGCAATGTCATCGAGGCCTCTGGGAATAGCCGCTTCCACAACTGATCCAATCGGGGCGAGGTAATACTCCGCGACCCACTCGATGAGCTTCATCATCCTGCTTGATAGGACCGGCATCGAATCGATGACCGAGGCTATCTCTTTGACGGAGGGGAGGCTGCACTTGGAGCTGAGACGCATTACGACGCCTACGCGCTGCCGGTTCCTCAGTTCGACAACGACTCGCTTCCCGGGGGCGACACTCGCGACAAGATGCTCCGGGACCGCGTAGGTGAAAGCGATCTTAGTGCCTATCCCGATCGAGACATCCGCGAAGAGAGAGTATTCCTGGTTCATGAGAGCGCCACGAGCGCATGGGGACGGTTCTGAATTTGGTTGCATTCGGTCATAGCGTATCGATACAGCGAATGCCGCTGGTTATCAAGAGCGCTGATTCAATTTCTGGAAGTGAGGAACCAAGGGATCGGATTGTGCAGGGGCGGGGCTTGTCTCCGCCCTTTGCCGAACGCATTTCAATGTCACGAAACGGGCAGACACAAGGTCTGGCTCTACAGAATGCCATCATGTCGATTCTCAGGACAGCCTCCGAAAGCCAGTCCTACACCTGGTGGCCTGTATGTGATGAGGTAGAGGCGGAAAAAATAAGGCTGCTCCTAAGAATCTGTGCAATGAAGAAGTCAGTTGATGTGATGTAGATGCACGTGCTAACACGTGTTCTCAGCGGAAATAA
>JAFGIT010000035.1 GCA_016929465.1 Candidatus Coatesiibacteriota bacterium
GCCAAGCATATCGATTGTCTCGGCGTCCTTACCTTCGTTGAAAAGCTCCATCGCGTCCCATACTTTCAGGATGAGCGGTCGATGTCCCGGCGAGGCGCTTGCGGCAATCTTGCGGAAGTCTTCTGCACTTACGTTAATTCGACCGTTTCGGGTATCGGTGCAGATTGAGCGGAGCAGGTCGATGAGATGCCTCTCGTCATTCCTCGGATTGACCTTCGCGAGCGCGCCAGATAAGCGCTGAAGCAAATTGGGATCACGACTGGAAGAAAGAACTTGAAGAGCGGCCCTGCAGGCCATGTTTGGAGTGAATTCGCCAGACGAAACACCGGTCTCTATCCTGGCCACGGCGGCAGAAAAGTCATTCTGCCCCAATGCTTGACGCACATCCTCTATCGCCGATGTCACTTCTACAAGATCCCCACATTGTAAGGATTAATCATATAGACCAGTTTTCTGGCGCAACTCTTACTACATTTTTATCCCCACGTCAAGCCCAAATGGGCACTAGTTCCCAAAAGACGAAAGCAGAACAACAGGAAAAGCCCCGAGGAGAAACGAGGGAACAGTCTCGGACCTTCTGCAGGTCCGTTCCACCCCTGCAAAGGGAGGTGACATCGAATTCGTAGGTTTGGCCTTTGGAGGCTGCGCCGTAAATCGACTGGCGAGGAATTCATGTTTATTTCACATAACGACTCTCGCTCTTTCTTGGTGGATCGTCAAAATCGGGCAAGTATTGTCAATTAATGCCGCGATCATGCGGAATGGCCTAGTAGGGACGGTGGCTTGTCCCCGCCCTTCGCCGGACGCGGTTCAAGTCACGAAGCGGGCAGGCACAAGGCCAGCCCCTACGGAACGCCCTCATGTCGATCTATGGCACAGCCTTTTCGGCCTGCACCAGTTCAGATTCCCATGTTCTCGACCAACGCCCCATATCTGCCTCCGAGTATGCCCTCCCCAATCAGATAAGCCCCACAGGCAGCTTCCTTGGCCACTTCCGAGATTCTGCCCACCTTTGCTACCGGCGCATACATCTTGAACCTGTTGAACAACTCCCGTTGAATAGCATCCTGACATATCAGCCGGCCAGAGATGATTATCTCTCGCGGTTTGCGAAGGGAGACCATCAACGCGGCAACGTCTTTTTCGAGGCTTTCCCCGAGGAGCCTGAGAGCCTCCGACCCGGAGAGAATATCCTCCGGCTCGCTCTCTTTGCTCGCGATGAAATCCCTCAGGCCGCCCTTGAACACAGCCTCTTGTGTCACTGGGGGCTTTAGCCGGATCGCAATCTCCGCGTCCATTCCTCCTCCAGCGATGAAGCCAGGGCTGCCGCAGGTTCCTCCGATACCGTCGGTGATCTTACCGCCTTCGACTGCCATGGCCGCCGTGAAGGCATATCCGACCTCGACCAGGACAAAAGAAGTCTCATCGAAGGGGATGCTCAAACGCTCCGATTGGTCCTTGATCGCAAGTGCCACACAGCAGACCTTGTCTGCGGTCCCCATGTCGAGCCGATTCCATTTCCGAAATTCGGGCACCGTCGGGAGGTGAACCACGCCAGGCGTGAAGAAGACCGGCAATGCCTCGGCCTTCATCTTCAGAAGCAGCCTCTTTATGCCCTCATTCACTGCCAGTTTCGTGTCGAGCGGGATCATCTTCCCAATATCCTCGTCGGTCATATCCTCGATCTTCTTCCTGGGAATTCCATAGCCCGATGGACCGACTATCGCATCCAGAGGCAGTAGAGCTCGGACCCTCTCCAAGAGCATCTCCGGCCTACCGAGGACATCTTCGGTTTTTATCGCCTCATCGATCAGAATTTCCCGGTAATTCCCCAATCCAAACAGGTCGAAGCTGCAGGTCCCGGGGTCGATTCCAATTACCCTCAATTCGTATTTCCTTTCAATGGACAGGATGGATCCGAGGCGGTCCAGCTTCCTGTTAGGGCGAAAGCCCTGGATCTGCAGCCGCCGCAATCGTCAATGTGCCTACATATCCGGCACGCGCCACTCCTCCGCTCCCGGTCGCGCACCTCCGACACCAGCTGGGAATCCTGCATCTCCTTCCAGAGCGCTGTGAGTGTGCTGCCCTTCACGCTACCCATGCTGACCGGCGCGAATGTGCAGGGTCGGACCGCTCCGTCGGTTTCGATGAAGATATATTCGCCAAAAACGCAGCGTGAAAGGTCAGGGACAAGTATCCCGTCCTCCGCCTCTCTTTCAAAGGAGATGCCCTCCTCCAACAGGAAAGGCTTGAAGAATGGCTCATCGACATACATGTCCATTCCGACAGATTCCCTCAGTCCAATTAGCTCTTTGAACAACTCCCGGTATTGAGCGCCTGTCAGAGCGTATTCAGAGTAATTCTGACACGGCTTCAGCCCAAGGATCGTGATCTTCGAATAGCCCAGCTCTTTGACAAAGCGAAAGATGTTCGAGACCTCGTGCAGATTGTGCTTTCCAATGGTGACAGGGCACGAATCGAGTATCCCGAATTCCCCCGCGAGCGCAACAGACTCCCTCAGCCGGGAGAAGCTCGCGCCGATTCTCGTGCTCTCGTAGCTGCCCCTGTCGGCGCCATCGATGCTGATCATGAGTCTCACGGCTGATTCCGCCAAACGCTCCACACTCATGCGGTTCAGCAACATGCCGTTGCTTATTAGATAGAGCCTAATTCCGCGCCTGTGCAGGATGTCTATGATGTCCCAGAGTTCATCTCTCAGGAGCGCCTCGCCCCCCTCGAGTATGACCCATCCAGGATTTAAGGCCGGTATCTCCTCTGCGACGCTAAGGAGAGTCTCCGAGTCGAGCTCCTCCTGGGCCATTCCACGACAGTGGACGCATTTGAGATTGCATCGGTTGGTGATCGCCCAATCGATAAGATGGGGATTGTCTAGCAACTCTTCTCCGCGACGAAGATCATCTCTGGAGAATCATCTGTCAGGGGTGATTTGTCGAAGTTGCCGAAGAGGTCGATAATATCGAATCCTGCCCGGACAAGCAGATGCTCGACCTCATAGCGGAAGAAGTAGCGGAATGGAAAAGCCTGAACGAACCGCTCCGTCCTTCCGTCGGGATGAGTGCAATAGTAGATTATTTCGACCTCGTTGAATTGCTCAGTGCGGTGGAATGCCTTGGTTCGGTTTGTCCGCCTTAGCCTCCGACCGTCTGGCATCTCGAATTCGGGCGTATCCTCGACTTCTTTCATATAGATCGTATCATACATGCGTCTCGGATAAGTCTGAAAGAGCTCGAGAATAAACCTCCCGCCCGGGGCAAGATGCCGGCGGACGCAATTCAGGCAGGCTAGTTGCGCTTGAACTGAGATAAGGTGCTGAAAAGATCGAAACGGCGTAGTTATCAGGCCAAATTGGCCCTCAAGGTCGAATGCGGTCATATCACCGAGTATAAGCGAGATTCGCTCCCGCACCTCCGGAGGCTGCGCTTGCAGCTTGCTTTTGCAGGCGCCCAACATGCTCTCGGATATGTCGAGGCCCACGATATCAAAGCCCGCGGCGGCGATCGGTATGAGTATTCGTCCCGTTCCACACCCAAGCTCGAGCACCCGGCCATGAGATAAACGGGCTGCCTCAACATAGAAATCAAGGTCAGCCCGTTTCGCATATGCGGGAACCAAATCGTAATACTCTGAAAGGAAAGGCTCGTACTTGTAGACGCCTTGTCGGCTCACGGTGTCTCTCCTTCAGTCTTTGTGATCTGATTGATTGGGCATTGGTTGGGCCGGTCCCTTCTGGGACATAACCAAACTCATCTCTCGACCAATTAAGGTCTGTTGACGGGTCCCCGCCCATCAATCGCAGATCATATTACCATTAGTCGGACAGTTAAATTCTAGCTCTCATCCAGTCGCATGTTCGCTGCACGGATGCCTTTCGGTCCCTTCTCTATCGAGAAGTCCACCTTTCTACCCTCCTCGAGCGCGTCGTACTCGACACCCTCAAGAGCTGAACGATGGAAGAAGACCTCGTTGCCGTCCTCTCCGCGGATGAAACCGAAGCCTCGGTCTCTAATGAGTCTTTTAATCTCGCCTTTCAAATCTTTCACCTCCTTTCCTAAAAAATTCCCACTATTATTCTATATATCGAGTGCTAAATAAACTTATGCATCATGAGGTCTGGGAGCGAAGTAGTCATGGGATATGCTATATAGGGGGGAACTCAGCCTAGCCTGTCAAATTCCGAAAGTAATTCGGCCAAAAGAAAGAATTCGGGGATCCGAATCTCGGTCCCCCGGACTTCATATAATCTCACTAACTCTCTGTCCTGCCTCAAAAGCAAAGCCCCGCAGGACATACCCTTCTCTCAGTCTGCTGGCAAAAAAGCCATTACGTCTCAAGTCTCGGCTCAAATTCGCTCAAGGACTCATTCCCCGCGATGATAGCCCAAGACTAAAACTCTATAATGTGGAACATAAGTCCCATTAAAAGCAATGTCAAGCCCGATTTTTCAAATTCTCATTGGCAGATACGGGCTTGGAATGGATATTGCCAGGCTTGGCAACTTGCAGATCACCATTTCCTCATTCGGCTGCGCGCCGTTGCTCCGGTTGGCAAATGCCGGCTGCATGTCCTTGCAGCGTCCGATCCTAACCGGATGAATCCGCTATAGGACGGTATTGACGAATACTCATCGAACCAAGGTGCGGACTTATATCGTCGTGAACCAAGCCCACTCTGAGAAGCGAAACCTCCCCCAACTCAAGCCAATTCAGATTTGGCTTCAGGAAAAACACTGCCGAGTCTTTCTCAATCTCTGCCTCGAGCCGTCCGAGAATACGGGCTTCATCTTCACCATACCACTCTAAATAAGCCTTGTTCGTGGGCAGACTATCAGGCTGCCGAAACGTCAAGATGACTATATCATAAACAGCTGTCGATATGTTTGTTCGCCCACTGCTCAGGCAACCCTCCGGAAGCTCCTTGCCCGGACATAGATCGAGTCTGGCGCCATCAGCCCCACTCGGACTTCCATAGGTGTAGAAAAGCTGCTCCGGCTGTGCTCCAAGATGACTTCTCCACCTCGCTCTCAGAAGAGATGCAATGTCGCCTCTCACCCGGATCCTGTCATTTGATTGCTCCAGGACAATAATACTAGGCTGCTCCTAAGAATCTGTGCAATGAAGAAGTCAGTTGATGTGATGTAGATGCACGTGCTAACACGTGTTCTCAGCGGAAATAA
>JAFGIT010000036.1 GCA_016929465.1 Candidatus Coatesiibacteriota bacterium
CGCTCTAGGAAAGAGACTACTCTATCAACAATTGAAGACACAACTCAATTACCTGAACGAATGTCTGTCTTAAGTGCATAGTTCCGTAATATTATTATAGCCGGCGATTCCGACCGCAATGAATTACGGTCGATATAGAAGCCTGAAGGGGACTGATGCGGACCCTCACCAATAGGGTATTCCCCACTTCATCCCCCATCCCCCGTCCCCCATCCCTTCAACCTTGAACTTTGAACTTTGAACCTGCGGTCAATTGACATCGCCTCCTCCTCCCCCTATATTGACGGCCGGAAAGAGCCTATTCATGGGAGAGTTAGCAGGTGAACGAGCGCGTCGTTGATGGACACCCGTTCGAGGAAGAGCGGCTACTCGAGCTGAGCATTCGGCCAGAGAGTTTTGCTGCCTTCGTCGGGCAGGAGAAGGTCAAGGAACGACTACTGATGAGCGTCAAGGCCGCCGCGATGCGGGACGAGTCGCTGGACCACGTCCTACTCGCGGGTCCGCCAGGTCTCGGCAAGACCACGCTCGCGCATATCCTCGCCAAGGAGATGGGAGTCTCCGTCGTGACGACGACCGGTCCCGCGCTCGAGAAGAGCGGCGATATAGCCTCGATCCTGACGAATCTCTCCGACAAGGACATCCTTTTCATCGATGAGATCCACAGGCTCAATCGCATCGTGGAGGAGTTCTTCTACCCCGCGCTCGAGGACTTCCATCTCGACATAATTATCGGCCAGGGACCAAGCGCAAGGACGATACGGCTCGATCTGCCGAAATTCACGCTCGTAGGCGCAACGACCCGCTCCGGGCTCATCTCCGCCCCGCTCCGTGACAGGTTCGGGATACAGGAGCGACTCGATTTCTACACCGAGAAGGACCTGGTCCTGATCGTCGAGCGGTCCGCGTCGATCCTGGAGGTCGCCGCCGATGCCGATGGTGCCAGGGAGATCGCAAAGCGCTGTCGTGGGACGCCGCGTATAGCGAATCGGCTGCTGAAGCGAGTTCGTGACTTCGCCCAGGTAAAGGGCAAGAAGACCGTAACCAAAGCAGTCGCGGACGAGGCATTGAAGCTCTTGGAGGTCGATGAGATGGGCCTCGACAAGATGGACAGGAGCTTCGTCCTGACAATCATCGAGAAGTTCAATGGCGGACCGGTTGGAGTCGAGACGATTGCTGCCGCGATGAGCGAGGAAAGGGATACCATAGAAGACGTCTATGAGCCATTCCTGATGCAGATCGGCTTCATCCAGCGCACGCCGAGGGGAAGGGTCGCTACGAAACTCGCTTTCAACTACTTTCACACGGATGCGCCGGTGACCAAGTTGCCGCCAGGCCAGAAGGCGATGTTCTAGAACTATGACGCCCAAGAAACCGATTCTGCTTCACTGCTGCTGCGCGCCGTGCACGGTTTATACATACCAGCGGCTCTGCGACGAGGGCTACTCGCCCACCTGCTACTTTCACAACCCGAATATCCATCCCTACACCGAGTTCATGCGGCGGCTCGACGCGATGAAAGTCTTCGCTTTCGACATGGGCGCGAATCTGCTAATTGACGAGAATTATGGACTTGATAGATTTCTCGAAGCGACCTTCGGAAAGACCGAGAGGTGCACCCTTTGTTACGAGATGCGTGTTTTTGAGACGGCGAGGTTTTGTCATGAGCAGGGATTGAATTGCTTCACAACGACCCTGCTATATAGCAAGTACCAGAAGCACAAGGGCATAATCGACGCTTGCCAGCTGGCAGCTGATGAACATGGCGTGGAGTTTGTGTACATGGATTTCCGCGAGGGCTGGAAGGATGGCATCTCAGGCTCGAAGCAGATGGGGCTTTACAGGCAGCAATATTGCGGCTGCATCTTCAGTGAACAGGAAAGGTATATGAGTGACGCTCGGAAGGGAATTGCCCCTTCTGAAATTTCTAATCCGGTTGAGAAGGGAACAACTAAGAGATGATTCGGATTGCGGTTATCGGCTGTGGGAGCTGGGGTAAGAACTACGTGAGATCGTTCGGTTCACTCGACGGAGTGAAGCTAGTGGGGCTATCCGACCTTTCGGAGCAGAAACTGAGTGGGCTTGAGAAGCGCTACCCGGATGCGGTGGTGACAACAGACTATAAGGACCTTCTGAAGATCGAAGATCTCGATGCGGTATGTATCGCGACTGAGGCTGTGAACCACTACACGGTGGCGAGGGATGCGCTCGCGGCGGGGAAGGATGTCCTCGTTGAAAAGCCGCTTGCGACGAGGACCGACGAGTGCGATGAGCTGGTCTCGCTCGCGGCGAGCAAGGACCGAATCCTCATGGTCGGCCATGTCTTTCTCTACAACAAGGCGGTCTCAGTTCTGAAGGGCTACATCGATGAGGGAGTCCTCGGAAAGATATATTACATCCACGCAACCAGGACCAACCTGGGCCCGATCCGAAAGGATGTGAATGCCATCTGGGACCTCGCGCCGCACGACATTTCGACCGTGTCATACCTGGTCGGGTCGCAGCCGATTACGGTCTCTGCGAGCGGCTCCTCGTATCTCTCCGATGGGATACAGGACATGGCATTCTTTTCGATGAAATATCCCGACGATGTCGTGGCAAATATCCACGTCAGCTGGCTCTACCCGAGAAAGACACGCGAGACCACGATCATTGGAAGCAAGAAAATGGCGCTCTTCGACGACATCAGCACGCTCGAGAAGATCAAACTCTTCGACAAGGGCGTCATGAGGGAACCTTCATACGACAGCTATGGTGACTTTCAGCTGTCATTGAGGAGCGGCGACATTACGATCCCGAACGTCGAGGTCAAGGAACCGCTTCTGGCTGAGTGCCTGCACTTCCTCGATTGCGTGAAGGAACGAAAGAAGCCCATCTCTGACGGAGTCGAGGGCCGCAATGTCGTCCGAGTTATCGAAGCAGTGATGGAGTCGATCCAGGAATCAGGCAAACCAGTCGCTATTTAGGCAGCCATTCGAGGTCTTGTTAAGAAAGTGGGTTCAGATAGAAAGCAAGTATCGATCATCATCCCCGCTTTCAACGAGGAGCTCAATCTCGAGGAAGCTGTTCTCGAGGTCCTCGATGCTGCAAAGGATTTCCTCGATGATTTCGAGGTCCTGATAATCAACGACGGCAGCCGCGACCGCACTGGCGAGATTGCTGACGGCCTTGCTGAGCGATTCGAGCACGTCCGCGTCATCCACCATCCCTTTAATGTCGGCTACGGTGGTGGTCAGAGGACCGGGCTGAAATACGCGCAATACCCTTGGGTGATGATAGTGCCGGCCGACAGGCAGTTCGATCCGCGCGACATCGAGAAATACTTGCCTTATATAGACGAGGCGGACGTCATAGTCGGATATCGCTCGAAGCGAAAGGACCCGCTCTTCCGCAAGATGAACACTCTACTGCTTCAGGTCGTGATGGCTGTCCTGTTCGGAGTGACGCTGCGTGATGTGAACTGGGTGAAGCTGATGCGGAAGTCCATCCTGCAGCGTTTCACGATCGAGTCCAAGAACATCGGCGTCGATGCGGAAGTAATCGTCAAGGCGAGGCACTTCGGCTGCCGGTTCAGGGAGGTGCACGTGCAGTATCTGCCGAGACTTGCGGGACAGTCGAAGGGCGACAAGCTGCTCAACATCGCCATCACATTGATAGAACTCGGATGGCTGTTCGTGTTCAAGTTCCTCAAGATGGGCGACTTCGCCTCGCGACGCCTCAAACCTGGTGAAGGTGAAGATTGCAGTCGCTGAAGAAGCTCCTGAACTTAGCGCTCCTCATCTGTATCCTGGCCGCTCTATTTGGCCTTCTGTGGATGATTTTCGAGCCTTCAATCCCGCCCTTGATCGTGCTGGTCATCTCGAGCGTTTTCGCTCTCCCAATATCGGCCGTCCTGAAACCGCCCAAGTTCAAGTGCAGGGCTACTGCTACGGAGGGCTCTTATCCGACTAAGGCGCATAGGGCCGCCGTGCTGATTCTCGTCTCAGTAGCCGAGATAAAAAGGGCATCAAAGGAGATCTATCCGATCAAAAGGGATTGGTCCTATGAGTGGCAGAACCTGGTCGAGTGCGGCGTCGGACCGTATTGCACGAAAGATGTCGCTGAAATGGAGCCAGATGAGCTGTCCTCGTTCTCGATCGTAATAGTAACTCGGAGCGCTTCCGCCGTAATCGGCGATTCGCTTCAGCAGGCCATCAAGCGCTATATACAGGATGGAGGGGTGGTCATCTCGGAGGGGCCCTCCGGGATCCTGGATGGATTGCTCCGATTCGAACCGGAAGGAGGCCATAAAGGTCGCTTTCTTCTTGATGAGATTTCCCATATATTGGTGCCTAACGATAAGACGCGACTCTCGCTTTCACTCAGGCCTATCTACGCCCGCAGGTACCGCGCTGTTGTAGAAGGCGAGAATAGCCAGGATCCCGCCAAGGTGGAAGTGCTTGCTTCGCTGATGGGTTCTCCTTCGATCTTTCACTTCCGGCTGGGACAAGGCCATCTGATATGCCTTGCATTTGACCTGTCAACGGCGGCATTTGTCTTGAAGCAGGGGATCCAGCGATGGCGACGTCCGTTCGACCGGATTCTCCATGTGCTGCGCTTTGGTTGGTGCTGGCCAAAACCGGCGCATTTCATCCCTGAATTATCCTATTTCGTAGGTGGAGTAGTTTTTAGCAGAGTGCCCCTTCCACCGTTCCAGGAGGTCCTTGCTGACTCCCTCTTTCGATATATAGCGTTGCAGCGGCCGTTCCCTCTACTATCGAGACTTCCAGCCGGTAAGGGTGCATTCCTGATTCTGACCCACGATGAGGACTACGCGCCCGACGAACTCGCCTCGGCCGTTGACGAGGAGAGCGCGGCAGGGATCCGATCAACCGCTTTCATGCTGCCCGACTGCAAGAGGGCGGATGCCGTGGGAGCTGATTTGAAGATGGGACCCACCGAGATCGCCTTCCATTGGAACCGGTTCCGATTCCATTTGGATCGAAAAGGGATTCATTTCAATAGATTCGCCGACCTCGAGAGCTCTCTCAAAGCCATAGAAGGAGCCTCTCCGGACGCACCAATCTCATCGAGCCGCATCCACTGGTTAGTATGGGATGAGGAACTGGGAACAACCTTCGATTTCTTGGCGAGCGCAGGGATACTGACAGATTCATCGCAGGGCTCAATCTCCTCCGCAATAGGCTACATCTTCGGCACCGGCTACGGCTACAGGCCGCTTCTTCCGGACGGACGTCCGCTTTCAATGCTCGAAGTCCCATACGAGATAGAGGACGATCTTGCCGGTGCCGACGTCCACTACTTCAAGACCATGATCGATAAGAACCTCCAATACTGGCGCTCGGGATTGGTGGTCCTTCTGCATCCCTGGCAATGCGTGAAAGGGGCCAAGCAGAGACCTGTTTTCGAGGCAATCCTGGAGGCTGCGAATAGGGAAGACCTGTGGGTCACCACCCTATCCGAGCTACATGCTTTCAGGCAGGCCAGGTTGGATTGCCAGATTTCGTCTAAGCTCCGCAATGGCGCCATGGAAATCGAGGTCGAGACGGACCGGGATGACATCGTATTGGAGCTGCTGCCGGTCTGGGAGAATTTTTGTATTCAGCGAATACTGCGGGACGGCAGTGAGATACGGCTTGATGGCCCCTCGGGCGCTCTATTCATCCCCACAGGCAAACATGTGTTCAGGATAGAATACAGGCAGATTGGGAACGCATCCGTACCGCCCGAATCGCCGCAATAGAAGAGCGCCATGGATACCGGAGGCTGTCCGGTTCTATTCGTGCAATTCCCCGATCGTTATCGTCGCCATGCCCTCCTTGGACAGCACCACCTTCATGGCACGGCTTGCGAGTAATGCTGCGCTTTCATAGTCCGCCCCCGTTGCGAGCGCCAGCGCGAACGTGCCGCAAACGGTATCCTGTACACCTGCTGGATTAAAGTTATTCGCTGCTCCAATCTGAAGCGTCTTCTGACGGCCGTCCTTCGTGCAGACTGCGATCTCCTGCTCCTCTCTGACGACGAGCGCCGCGTCGCAATCGAGCAGCTTTACGATCTCCTCACCAATTGAGGTGATGTTCGTGTAGAAGTTGCCATTCACGATGTGGACGAAGTCCTGGGCGTCGTAATAGCTCGGTATGACCGCCGTCGCGTTAGTGAAGAGCCGGAAGTGTCTCTGTTTGGAGCTGACGATAGTCGGCACGTTCTTCTCTCGAGCGAGGTCTATGATGAACCTGGGGAGAGTATTGCCAAGCAGCATCCCCTTGTCGTAGTCCGAGATTAGGATCGCATTGATTTGGTCGATGTTTGACTCTATATAGCGCTTGACCGTGGGTGTCTCGTTCTCGGTCAGCTGCTTCCTGCTCTCGTAGTCGTATCGCACAATCTGCTGGTTGTAAGGCATTGCGACAACTCTGACCTTAAGAGTGGTGGAGCGGTCTGATGATGGGAAGATGCCCCCCGATTCGATGCCGGCATCTCGGACGGCTTTTCTGAACATGTGCGCCGCATCGTCGTATCCGACCACCCCGCAGAGCAGGACGGTCGCCCCGAGCTGCCGCACGTTATTCGCGACGTTCGCAGCACCACCCAGGCGGTACTCCTCTTTCTTCACCTTCACAATGGGAACGGCCGCCTCCGAAGAAAGCCGCTCCGCGCTCCCATAGACGTATTTATCCGCCATAAGGTCGCCAACAACCAACAGACGCAGTTTATCGAAATTGGAGATTATTGAAGCGAGACTCTCATTGCTTTCGGTCACTGAATGCTCCTTCTCAAATCCATGCCCATGATGATGCCAATTCGGCAATTTCCGTTGCTAAGGAATTTAGAACTGTGGTCGCAAAAAGCAAGCTATGGATAAATTATTCATCGGAAGACTCAGGGACGCTCGTGACTTGGACATAGTGTCCGAAGTATTTCCTTGCGACCCGCCTTACATCCTCCGCAGTTACCGTCTCTATTTTCTTCCCGTAGTCTAGATAGGAGTCGTAGCCAAGTCCGTAGAGCTCGCCAAGGCATGCCGCTGCTGATTGCTGAGTTGGTGTCTGTCTGCGGTGCACTTGCTCTGTTGCGAGACACATGCCCTTGGCAACGGCAAGCTCCTCGTCGGTAACCAGGTCCTTACCGATGCCCCTAATCTCC
>JAFGIT010000037.1 GCA_016929465.1 Candidatus Coatesiibacteriota bacterium
ATGCCATCGGGGGGATGATATTCGAGGTAGGAGGCGGCGAGGCGACGGAGTTCTGCCCTTCGGCTCGAGGCGAGGTCGGGCAGGTTCGAGCGCATGAATTCGGGGGTAAAAGACTCTGGTGGTATAGCCTCATAGTAGTCCCAGCCTTTTACCTTGGCCTCGTTCAGGTAATACTCTGTCCAGACGAGGTCAATGAGCATCTGCTGCGAGGCCTCGGTATGGAGGTCCGATAGTGGGATCATGCACGCATTGCGTACCATATATTCAGAATCACATGCTAGTCGCAGGAGCATCTCTTCGCGACCCTCGAATGGCGTCAAGAGGCTTCCTGCTAACATGGCTCTAACCTTCCTGGAATTATCCCTTGAAAGCAATTCCGTGATCCGGGCCGCTTCCGGCGATGCGATCCTTGCGGCAGAGTGCGCAGCCGTGAACCTCGAATCCTCGTCTTCACTAGCGGCGAGCTCCCGAATTAAGCCTAATGCCTCGTCTTCCGGCAATAGATGTATGTGGTAATATCCTACGCCATGAGGAGGATTGGGATCTTCAGCTATTAGGTTTCTTATGATCTGCTGTGCTTCCGCCGATCCCTTGCCTAGAAAATCCGCAAGCTGTACACGTCGGGCTGTGGCGATGTCTTCGTCACTGCATTCTCTCAAAGAAGCTCTGAGACATTCCTCGGCTTTCTCCCGTAATTCTGGATCCGATTCGACGGCCTTCTTGAGGCCCTCGATTGCGAAACAAAAGGTCTGACCGTCTTCGCTCTCGAGTAATTTGCAGGACAAATCCACGATTGCTGGGCCTTTTTTTACGGAGTCCGAAAACCTCAAAACGGCACTGATTGTATTTTCTAGCCGCTGATCGCCCTCCCCAACCAACTCGAGAAGAGAATCGATTTTCTCTTGCCTGCCATCGCTTAGAATGCTCTCGATAATCGCATAGCTGGGAATCGGCTCCTCCCGAAGCATTTGCAGCAGAGTATCCATAGCCCGGTCATCGGCGATCGCGAAAAGCGCTTCAACACAGGCGAATCTCTTGAATCTCGCCATCTTGCTGTCAATCGGCTCTGGAAGATTGACGAAGCCCCTCTTCTCCTGATCGAATATGGGCCTGCTGTTCTGGACAACTGAATTGAGATAGATGTCCTTCAGGACCTCATATTCCCCCGCGAGGGCGTGGGCCCAGACTTCTCTGATCGGATGGCCAACGATGGCGTCGCCTTCTCTGCCCATCATGGCGAGCGAAAGCCCAGCCGACAGCTGCCGCTGCCACTCGTATGGATGTGCCAAATTCACGGTGCTGAAAAATCGAAAGGCAATGGCAGTTGAAAAAAGAAGAGCAACCAGAACTCCGAAACAAAAGATGAATTTGGCCAGTCTTCGATATTCTCTCTTCACGGCAATTTCTCCCTGTTTAACAGCCGGTTATCATGGTGTCACCCAATATAATATCGACTTAGCGCTATTTTGCAATAGGAATCTCTATGGATAAAACCTCAGGAGCACCCCGGACACTAATTCTCGGACTCCATCACTGATTCTTGTCGGCTCTGCGCTCTCTGCAAGGCTGCAACAAGGCTTCGAGGTCGAATTTCTCGCCCTCTTTCGCCCACCACGCGGTCCACTTGTCAAGGCCCACGTCGTTCCTATCCGAGAGCTCGGTACCAAGATACTCAGATAGTGTGGCGAACAGGTTGTGGCCGTAATTGACGCCTGTATCGAGCATTTCGGACTCGTCTGACTCGCGCTGCCTCCTCAAGCTGGCCCTTCGTCACATCTCGCCGAAACTCCATCGCGTTGAAGCGAGGTTGCTCATTGCCTCGGACGAGCCTGCCGCATAGAAGACCGCATACCAAGCATAGTCGCCTGGGGTAAGGCTGCCTGGCAGCATCACGGTGTAGAAGCAGAAGTCCTGCAGCGTGAAGCCCTGCGGCATAGGGGCCAAGGAGAAGCATGGCGTCATGTCGTACCAGAAGTTCGGCCAGAACAGAACCCGACCGTCTGGTAGGAGGATCGCGATGTAAAGCTCGACGTCCAGGTCGTCGCCGGTGTTCGTGACGGAGATGAACGCGTTCTGCGATTCGCCGGCAGTATAGGAGCCGTAGTCGGTTGCGAGTGAGACGTTGATGGGTGGCCCGATTGTCTTGGTGTAGGAGTATAGAGACGATCCTGCGAATGCGCAGAGCACCCTGTTGAGCTCCCAAGGGTCAACTGCGATCTGGAACAGCGATGTTTGCTCCATCTTCGGACATTCGATGCGCTCCCAACCCGTGCCCGTAACGTTCAGCTGGTAGAGCCCGGCGTAGAACGATGTAACGCCCAGCGCGCCCGTGCCAGCGTAAATGAGGCTGGAGTCATTCGGGTCGATCGCAATGTCATTAACGACCTTGTCGAGGAGCCCCGCGCCGAGAGCAGTGAAAACCGATCCGCCCAAAGTCGCGAGCCAGACTCCCTCGCCCATAAATGTCCCGATGTAAACTCGGTCGCTATTCTCTGGGTCGATCGTGATGCTGTTCACACCCTCTTGGATATTTCTTACGAAACTCCAACTCCTCCCCCCGTCAGCACTTCTATAGATGTCTTTTCCGAGCACCACCCAAAGAACATCTCCGTCGCTCGGTGCAATCTCGATGATATTCACGTACCTCGATTCCTCCGGCAGCCCCTCATTCGATTCAGCCCAGGTCGCTCCGCGGTCACGAGAGACCATCACACCTCGCGTCCTAGTGCCTATGTAGAGATTCTCCCCAGTCTCGTAGTCGATAGCAAGACCGGACGCACCGCAGCCGGGCTCGAGCAACGTCTCCCACGGCTCATCGCCGGTGTTCTCGGAGCGCTTGAGCTTCGAGCCGCCTCTTGTGTCCCAGATATAGACGGCAGAGTCGTCGCATGGGTCCAGCGTTGCCCACTCAGCATTGATCGCGGTCGTCGTCTGAGCGACGCCGAGCAACTGCCAGTCCTCCCCCTCTGTCTTTCTGAAGAGATTGCCCAAGGCTGTCGTCAGGACAAGGCCAGGGACGCGGCTACTCACCGCGGTGCTAGTCACGCTCAGGCCTGAAATGCCGTTGTTGCACGGATGCCAGCCTTCGCCTCCGTCTGTCGTGCGATATACTCCATAGAGGCTCGCCAACCAAATGTCGAGGGTGCTGCTCTGTGACACACACAAGTCGCCAGTCACATAGTTCCCTATCAGCACCCCCTGGTTCCTTTGCAGCCAAGTAGCACCAGAATCTGCCGTCATCACCACGCCGAACTGGCCGGCGGCGTAGAGCGTGTCTGGCTGAGACCGCGAAGTCGCGATCTTGTCCGTCGGGAGCGTCCAGACCTTCTGCCAGCTGTCGCCGCCGTCGGTTGAGTGGTGGACCCCCGCAGGGCCGCAGGCAAAGACATTATCCCGGTTGTCCCACTGCACAACCGCCCTTTTTATCTGTCCCTCTAACTGTGTTACCTGGACTCGCTCCCAGCCACTCTCGAGCTGCTCCGACCTGTAAAGCCCTATCTCCTTGCCGCAGAGGAACATGTAGCAGGACTTGCCGGGATCGCTGCTACTGAAGTAGGAGAACCCGGTCCCATCGGGCAATCCGCCGCCGATCTTCTCCCAGTCCGACACGCAATCTGTCGAAACGAAAAGCCCCGCGGAGGTGCAGGCCAAAAGACGCCGCCCATTCTGAGTATCATCAATAAAAGACAGCCAATAGATGTTGCCCAGTGAGTCCTCCTGCACACGCTCCCATCTATCGCCTCCGTCTCGAGAGACGAACAGCAGGCCTCGCCTGGCCGTCCCGGCCGCGACCTCTTCCCCCGCGCCGGCAACAGCAACGCAGTCCACGCCAACCTTGTCCGGCAGCTTGACGAGCTCCCAGCTCTCGCCTCCGTCAACGGACTTGAATAGCTGTGGGGAGACCGATGTAAAGAGCACATTGGGGTCCTCAGGCGCCTGGCCAAGACACTCCATAAATCCGCCATACGGTCCTACCGGCATCCACAGCGCTGCGCAGAATGTGATACAAGGAAGAAGGAGCAGCAGCCCAAACACAATTATCCCCTTACACACTGAAAATAACCTTGTCATCGATTTCGACCTCCATTTCCTCGGCATTGGTTCTGTTGCCGCATTGCATAGACTCATCACAGTAATTGGAGGGCTGGGCCGGGCCCTCCGTCATTTTAGTGTAATCCTACTGACAGTCCGGCGTGTAGTTGCCTGACAGCACGCAACTCACGCTGCCGCTGTGCATCTCATCTGATCCAAGCGATTGGGGCGAGGCACTAGTCAGGTCCTGTTTGGGACGTGTGGAGAGGATGGAGAAACCCGCGAGGACGAGGCTGCAAGCAAGTGCCAGCAACAAAGCAAAACCAACTCGCTTGACCAATTTTCTTCACCACCTTTCGATTAGCCTCCCGGGTACGGGCCTGCCGGATAGCCCAGCTCCTCAACAACACCGGCTCGAGAGGCCAAGTCTTAAGGCTTATCCGAGTTCAGCCTAATGCGAAGAGGGATAGTCTTAGGGACATGCTATGCTCGCGATAGAGCCTGTGTCAAGCACTATTTGGAGCTCGAGGACACCTACCGGGACCGAGATAGCCCTTCTTTGTCCACAGATTCCGGACGAGCCCCTATCCCTGTCGAAAATAGGGGCAGCGATAGGAGCAGACATATTGAGGCCAGCGCTATCGATGTTTTCAGCTCGTGTCCAGCTTGTCCTCCGGCTTATCTCCTGCTAATCAATGGAAAGCACCTCCCGCAGCTTCTCAGGTTTGATCCTATAGAGTGCCCCATAAGCGATTCGGCGCACATCTAGAGATCGATCTTCGGTCAGCATGAGAAGCACATCATCCATATCACCCATGGAATACATCTCTATGAGCGCAACGGCCAGTTCCCTGTCCTTGGGACGGCTGCTCTTGCTCAATTTCATCACTTTGGTTTTCAGATAGTCGGACGCGAGAGTGTGAGGTGATTGCGACAGGCCCATTAACGCCCATTGGGCAATATCCCGATCGCCGCTTTCTATGAAGTCCAGTAGGACGCGTTGTGCCCTGGGAGAGTCAAGCGTCGCAAGAGACCAAGTCGATGATTTGCGAACCTCTTCTGACTCGTCATTCGCTAATCTCAGGACAATCTCCTCCCGCCCCTCAAACGGCTTTTTAAGGCCACCGGCAACAACTTGTCTCACTCGGACCGATCCATCTGTCTGCAATCTCTTGATTATCGGGATGGTATTTTTGGAGGAGTAATCGCAGGCAATACTGGCCGCCCAGGCGCGACAGGCCTCATCATCAGAGCGAGAGAATTTCTCCAGATAGCCCATCACTTCTTCCTCCGGCAGCTTGTGCAAGATACCGAAAACATGGTCATGAGGGGGATTCTTTGCCCTTGCCAGAAGAGACCGGATCATCCCCTGCACATCAGGCCCTTCCATATTCCCGAAGGCACCAGCCAAATTCATCATGACTTGCCGGTCTTTCATATTCTTCGGGTCCAGGAAATAGGAAATAAGGCACTGCTTGGCCTTGACATGAAGTTCTGCCAGGCAATCAGGGACTTTTCCGAGAGCATGCGCTGCCATCGTCGAAACGCCTCGAGATTCATCCTGGAGCATCTTGCAGAGCAAATCCACCGGCCGTGGGCCGCAATTCTCGAAATTGCAGCTGTTGAAGGCGAGGGCGATCTCATGCCTGACCTGGTAGTGCTCGCTCTCGGCGAGAGAATATATCTTCTCCATTGCAGCTTCGTTGCCCGATGCAAGAATCGCCTGGGCGATCGGCAGGCTGGGTATGGGATAGGCCTTCAGTGAATCATCCAAGATACCCACTAGAACCATCGTGGCGCCATCGTCGGCAATCGCCCCGAGAGCATCCACGCAAGTTCCCTTCAAAAGCTCAACATCTTCACCTGAATCAGACGCATTCGGGGAGTAATACATCGCCTTCAGCGCGTCATATTCACCTACTAGTGAGTGTCTCCATATCTCCTTGATTGGATCGGCCTTCTGCTCCGCCTCTTCGCAGCAAAATTGGATAGCGACAATGAGCGCTAATGCGATGCAGGCGACAATTTTGAGAATGGTCCTGTTTGTTTTCCTGCCGACGATCATGCTAATCGCTCTTATATTGATGCCCTACGTGCCGCGATAGCCTCAATGACATTAGCCAGCCTAGACCACGAAAAACCGTCCAGGACGGCCTCTATATTCGCGGCGAAGTCTATACTACCCCTATCCTGGGAAAATTGGAACACTGTCTCCGCAATCGCCTCTGGGCTCTCCTTCGGGACCACGTATCCGGTCTTGCCCTCGTCAACGACTTCGGGCAGGCCCCCGACGTCCGTCGTGATGACCGGCTTTTTAAAGCCATAGGCTATCTGGATGATACCACTCTGTGTGGCCTCTCGGTAGGGCAGTATCACGATGTCTGCTGCGTTGAAATAGCGCGATACCTCGCTATCGGGCACATACTTGTCGATAATCGTCACACCATCCTGGATCATGAGCTCAGAAACCATCTTATCGAACTGCTCCCGGCCCTCCCAGAACTCGCCAACTATCAGAAGATGAGCGTTGAGCTTCTCTCGAATTCTCGGCATCGCCTTGATCAAGAGATCGAGCCCCTTATATGGCCTTACGAAGCCGAAGAAGAGCAAGACCAACTTGTCATCTTCGATGCCAAGTGCCTTCCTGGGCTGCCGAGGATTCTCTTCTTCCCCTGATGGGCTTTGACACGCGAAGAAGTCATAAATCGGGTGGACATGCTTGATGACCTCGATGTGGGGCGCGGCTTCCTTGATCAGTTCCATCTCTTGCTCTGAGTGGACGATGGCGAACTCGCCCCGCTTCAGAAGAGCTTTGACCAACAATAGGTGCATCCTGGACGCATCGTGGGGGATGACATTGTGGCAGATGAATAGCGTTCTTACCGCGATGCGCCTTCTCACCATCGACACAACCGATAGTATTGGGGGAACGAGAAAAGTCACCCAGAAGGGCACGATGAGCGTATCAGGCCTCAGGTCGATGATCCGTTTGGCTGTCCTTCTCCAGGTGAATGGATTCATCGTATCGAGGCGGTAGTCCACCTTTTCGGGAGGCTTCAAAGAGCAGTCGTTCTCGACCTGGGATTTCCCGGGGAACAGCATCTCGGGATAAAGCCGAGAAAAGGAGATGACATTGACTTCTGCCCTACTCGCCAGCTCGTTCGCGAGAAGCGTCGTATAATGTGCGATCCCGCCCCTCAGCGGGACAACCGGCCCCAGAATGCAGTAGGACATCTTTACATCAGCTCCATGGGCGAATCCCGAACATCAAACGACTGGCGCACACATGGGACGAGACGAGCCATCAGCCGGATAAAACATCGCAAATAACCGGCCCTTTTGACCGTAATCTGCGACCTGGATGGGCGCGGACGGGCATTCTCGCTACCAAGCGCTGCACAATCTCTAATCCAGCTCAAAAAGCCTATTCAATTTCAGACGGATTTCGCTGACCTTGTCATCAGGAATGCAACCGAGCTCCCGAACTATCGCCGATACTGGAACTGTCATCAGTCGATGCAGTCTGATGGTGGAGGCAACCTTGAGCCCAGTGACGTTGAAATCGGGCCTTCCCGCATCAATCAAGAGGTCGCTCTCCAGCCTCACAGGGGGGATTCTACTACTTATGAATGCAACTATGACATGCTTGAATGCACCTTTGGGTTCACAAAGGCAAACTGCCGGTCGGACCTTCGAGGCATGCAGGTCATCAAATGGGAAGGGTATCAGGACTATTCGGTATTTGAGCATTGGCTGATGGTAAATGGCTTTCCATCATTCTGGGTGTATATGTCTTCCTCTGGGTCATTCAAGAAATCAAAGGCGGGACTCGAGGAGGCTGCCTTGAGCCATTCGTTTTCCGGGAATTCGTCTTCGTCCTCGAATATCACCAATACCCGGACGCGCCCTGGTCCCGCCATTGGCAGCGGGCCATCCAGATGGAGCTGACGCCGGTCATCCACAGTTCCGGTCGCCTCTATTGTTCTCGCTCTGTCCATCATTCACTCCTTTTGTATGTCCGTCTCAACTGCGAACAGCCAAATAATAAGCCAGAATGCCAGTTGATGGCAAGCGGCAAAGATGGGCGGAAGGGCAGGACATGCTCTCTTGCTCCTATTCCGTGCCCGAAGCTGCTCTTCTTCGCCTGGATGAGATTGCCCTTTTTTGCTCTTCAGGCCAGGTCAACAAGGCGGCACTGATCTTGTAGTATTCGACCTTTTTGAGCACCTCGAAGTTGTCCAGGGAATACTCCCACACCGGACTCGGTTCGTCCAGCACGGAGACCAACCAGAACCGGCTGAATCGCCTTGCGCGGTGCATCTGCAACCTGAAATCACTCAGGTCCTTCACAACCATGATCCTGTCCGAAGGATAGTCGGGGCACGCGAGGGTAATGTAAAACTCCAGGCCATGCACGTAATTGCAGTCCACAATTATCGGATCCGAAGGGATGTTATCCCGGATATACAAAGCCATTCCCCGCCCATCGATGTATCGGGGCGCCTTGGACTGGTGTGCAGAGACGAGACCGAATGAGACCAGCACCACGAATAGCGTTGCGGCCGTCAGATGGCGGATGGCGGCTCTCTTCGGCAGCGACGCGAGCCACTCGAGTCCCATAGCTGCAAGCGTCATCAACAGGGGGTATATTATCAGGCCACTCTTCGGCCTGTAGAACGGACGGTGCAGACTCATCAGAAAGCCGACCCCAAAGAATACGAGTGGACAGATGACTATCGCCAATCGAGCCTTGTTCGTTTTGAGTCCCTTTTTCAATAGTGTTCTAAGAACGCCCGCGCAAACTGCTGCCATGAGTATGGAGGCCCCAATTGAGATGACGCCATCGCTCGCTGCACCCGAGAAGGGGCCCTCCGAGAAGAACATATCCCAGATCGACGACAGGCCAAACGGCCAGAGGTGACCGATCTTATCATCGGTTTGATTGATCAGGACCGGTATCCATGGTGAGAAGAGCAGCAGCGAGCCAAGCGAAGCGATCACAACCGCCATACGCATCCCACGCTCTCTCCAATAGACGACCAGGAAGCTCGCGACGAGCGAGATTATAAAGAAAATGGCGACATAATGAGTGTAGAGCATGGCAGCGAAGAGGAGTGCAATCCCCGTTGTGCGCCACACTGACCGCTTTTGAGCGAGCTTGATCATTGCGAATGCAGCGAGTGCCCCCATGAAACTCAAATGGCTGTACGGCCTCAGTTGCTGACTATTGTAGATTGCGAGGGGGCAAATCGCCATGAGAAAGGCCGCGAGAATCGCGGATGAGCGGCCAACAAATGACCTCGCGAGCAGATAAGTGAAAAGGCAGGCCGCAATTCCCAAGATCGCAGAGGGCAGGCGCAAAGCGCTCTCGGATTTCCCGAAAATCTCAATGGTCAAATACGCCTGGAAGTATAAAAGAGGCGGATGAATGTCATGCGCCACGCGATCGATAATATCGCCCAATCCCCCAGCCAGGGCGTGATTCGCTACGCTGCATTCATCCAACCACAGCGAATTTCTGCCCAGCCCATCGAACCGCAGATAAGCCGCGAGCAGGAGGACCAGGACCAATCCGATATGAGATGCGTGCTTGCCGATAAATTCCCGCATCATCTCAAAGCTGCTTGCTCGAAGGCCCTCCATCATTTATGCAGTGTTCGAGACCTTGAACTTTGAACCTTGAACCTTGAACTTTGAACTCCGAGAGTTGCCGTCTAGTCCTTTACTAGCATCCGCAAGATTTTGCCGAAGTAGGGCCGATTGAATATCAGAAGCGCGGGCTTCGATATGAGGAGGCGCATCACGAACCTCGGCATCCCGGTGTTGAAGAGGCCCAGGACGAAGTTCAGATAGGTTCGCTTCTTGTGGAATAACTGTTTGCGATAGACCTGCTCCTTCCAATCGGTGATGATCCCCGCCTCCACTGCTTTATCGCCGAGCTCCGTCCCCGGGAATAGTGTCAGGCAGAAATACTGGATGACATACGGCCGCCTGAACTTCAGAAGGAGCCTTATCGTGTCGAGGACGTCGGCGTCGGTCTCCATCGGATTGTCGATGATGATGTCGTATCGGGGGGGGAGTATCCTCGGGACATAATTCGACAAGCTCTCCGCAATCGAGATGATCTCGTCGTTCGAAAACGGACGCTTGTACATCTTCCGGATGCGCTCGCTTCCCGTCTGAATGCCCATCTGCAGGTAGATCATCCCCGCATCGACCATCATCTCGAGCTTCTTGTCATTAATCCCAAATGGGGTCCCGAGCGAGAAGAATGGCAGACCTATGTGCGCTTTGTAGGCCTCGCAGAACTCCTTGACCTCGCGCTCATCGGTGTCGAAGAAAGAATCGTCGGTCAAGACGATCAGGCCCACGAATGGGAGATGCTCTCGCACCCATTTGAGCTCATCGATGACATTCTCCGTAGATCTGCGTCGCACGAAGGCTCGGCCGCCATAAAGCCTCAGCAAAGTGCGGTTGCAGCAATAAGTGCAGGCGTAGCGACAGCCGCGCGTCATCATGGTGATGTAATACGGCTTCTCCTGGGCGGTCTTCTTACCCGGTGCGGCGGTTGACATGAGCCGCTCCAGAAGGGCCAGGTCCATCTTCTGCAACTTGCCGTCGAGCAGGATGTAATCGTCATCGAGCGAGTAATCAGGATAGGGTATATCGTCGAGGTTGGCTATCGGCGATCTTGGTGGATTCTTGATCAGCTCGCCATTCTCGAGATGGCACAGGTTCGGTAATTTCCCTGGATCTTCGCCTTTGGAGAGCGCTTTGGCGAAATCGACAATCGCACCCTCGCCTTCGCCAACGCAAACGTAGTCCGCAAACTCGGCACACTCCTTCGGCATAAGAGCTGCATGAATCCCCCCAACGAGTATCGGGACGCCGACCTTTTCTCGCAGGTAATTGCAGAGCTGAACCACTCTATCGAAGTAGTTCGTCATCAGCGAAACGCCTACAAAAAGGGCTCCGTCACATAGACTCGCGACCTGCTTGAGGATGTCATCTTCGTAAAGGAATCGCCCGGGGGGGATATCGCCTTTTTCCTGCTCGATCTGAAGAAAGATCTTCCTGGTGCCGAAGCCGGCCGCCTTGAGGCAGCTGGAAAGCACCCTGGGCCCCATCGATGAGATGTCCGAATAGGGTGAAATTATGACCGCTAGCTTATCTATCGCTCAATCCTCGCTACTTAGGAATCACGCCATGCCAAGCAGGGCTATGGTGAAATCTCATTCGGCAATCGACCTGTCGAGAATATCCACGCAAAGCCCCTCCATGTCAACCACCCGGATTGGTTGGAGGTGTAGGGGCGAATCGCATTCGCCCTTCAATTGCGGATTGCTGATTGGGGGGCCTTCGGCTCGGAGAAGGGAGAAAGGAGAACGGGCCGAATTGCCCGCGGTGAGTCCATTTTCCCTTTTTTCCCTTGTCCCTTCTCCTTTGTCCTTGAACTCTGAACCTTGAATCTTGAACTTTGAACCACAAGGCCTTGCGGATTTGACTCATCGAATTGTGTATAGTAAGGGCTAATTCTGCCTGACTGAATAATCATGGGAGTAGTTCATTGAAAGTTGTAATCGTCGGAGCGGGGGAGGTAGGTTTTCACATCGCGAGCCGCCTCGCATACGAACATAAGGACGTGGTTGTCATCGACATCGACCCTGAGGCGATCAGGCGGGTCTCTGACAACATAGACGTCCAGGCTATAATCGGTTCCGGGAGCAGCCCGGTTGTGCTTACCGAGGCCGGCATTCAGGATGCCGAGATGCTGCTCACAGTAACGAATAGCGACGACACGAATCTCGCGGCATGCCTGGTCGCGGATACTCTCTCCTCATCCGTCAAGAAACTCGCCCGACTCCGTGATGCAGACTATGAGGACTACCACAATACCTTTCGCGACGGTCCGCCGCACATCGAGACGATAATCAATCCGGAGGTCGAGGTCGTGAAGACCATCGACGGGTTAATGAGCGTGCCGGGTGCGGTCGATGTCGGGGAGTTCGCGGACGGTCGAGTGAAGTTCATCGGCATAAACCTGGACAGGGACTCGAAGCTTGCAGGCGCCAGGCTGTCGGATATCCCAGCTAAGATCGGGAGGCAAAGCCCGTTGATAGCCGCAGTTGTCCGCGGAGAGGAGCTAATCATCCCCCGCGGCAAGGACAAGCTCATTGCAGGAGACCTCATTTATATGGCTGCTCCTAAGAATCTGTGCAATGAAGAAGTCAGTTGATGTGATGTAGATGCACGTGCTAACACGTGTTCTCAGCGGAAATAA